>CAZRNL010000001.1:0-47787 GCA_964601395.1 uncultured Silicimonas sp.
GGCAAGACACCGATCGTCGAAGAGGGAATTGGCGAATTGGTGGCCGAAGTCGTGGCCGCAGGCAACCTGACGGCGACAGCGGATACCGACCATGCCATTCGCGAGACGGACATCTCCTTCATCTGTGTCGGAACGCCCTCGGCCCCTGACGGTTCTGTCGGTTTGAAATATGTCGAAGAAGTCTGCCGCAATATCGGAGCAGCGCTGGCGGGCAAGCCCGGCTATCACTCGGTTATAGTGCGCTCAACCTGCGTGCCCGGCAGCACCGAACAAAGCTGTATCCCGACGCTGGAGGAGGCCTCTGGCAAAGTGGCGGGCGTAGGCTTCGGTCTGGGCTATTACCCCGAGTTCCTGCGTGAAAGCACTGCGATACAGGACTACTACGATCCCGGCCTGATCGTGTTCGGAACGATGGACCAGCCGACCGAAGATGCGCTTACGGCGCTGAATCAGTCGCTGCCCTGCGAGATTCACAAGACCGATATCCGCACCGCGGAACTGGTCAAATACACATCAAATGCCTGGCGCGCCGTGAAGGTGACCTTCGCCAACGAGATCGGCAACATCGCGAAGGCGTCGGGGATCGACGGACAGACCGTGATGGAGATCCTCTGCTCCGACCACAAGGTTGCGATGTCTCCGTATTTCATGCGACCCGGCTTCGCCTTTGGCGGATCGTGCCTGCCGAAAGACGTGCGCGCCCTGCGGTATCTGGCACGCAGCACGGGCACCAATGCACATGTCCTGGATGCTGTGCTGGAAGCCAACGAAGCGCAGATCGCGCGGGCCGAAGCCATGGTCGAAGCGTCCGGGGCGGAGAAAGTCGGCTTTGTGGGCATCAGCTTCAAGCCCGGCACCGACGACCTTCGGGAAAGTCCGCTCGTCACGCTTGCTGCTCGACTGATCGGAAAGGGGATGGACGTCTCAATCTACGATCCCTTCGTCAAGGAGGCGTTCGCAACGCAGACGCCCGGCGCGGGACGCGGCAACGAGGGCATTCCCGACCTCGAGGCACGACTGACCGACGACCTTGACGATCTGATCGAGAAATCGGGCACGGTTCTGGTCGGGAACTATTACCACGAGACGGTGGAGCGTCTCAAAACGGCCTCCGCCAAGCGCAAGGTCGTCGATCTTGCACGGCTCAACCGCGAGATGGTCAGCGACGGCAGCTACAACGGCATTTGCTGGTAAGACCGGCAAATGCTTGCCCTCACCCATATAGGCTACTTCTCGGTCATCGTCCTTCTGACGATGGCCGTTCCGCCTGGATTCCTGGGTGATCCGGGCAATGCAAAGCACGCGATCATCGTAATCGGTTTTCTCGGCGCATGGCGATATTCCTGGGCGCTTCTGAACTTCACACGGGCGGTGATCTTCAAACGATATCTCTATCCGCGCCGAAAGGCGCTGGCCTTCCGGACCTATCGGGAGAGCGGTGTCAGAAGCCACGCCTTCTTCATGGTCACATCCTACATGGTCGATCAGGACACGACCCTGATGGTCTATCGAAGCATTTTCCGCGCCGCCGCAGCGGCCAAGGATGGTGCCACGATCGTGTCATCGGTGGTGGACGGGGCGGACGAGAGGCTGATCCGCGACGTCTATGAGACGATGCCGATCGACATGTCGACGGTGACGCTGAAGATGGACCGGATCAAGGCGAACGGGAAACGCGATGCCATGGCGCGCGCGCTCAAGCTTCTCGCCAGTTTTTCCCCTACCCCACACGATATCATGGTCTTCGTCGACGGTGATACCGTGGTGCCGCTAGACGTCGTCGAGCAGTCCGCGCCCTGGTTCAGCGACCCGGATGTGGGCGCACTGACGACCCACGAAGCGGCAATCATCGACAAGGACAATCTGTTCAAGGACTGGTTCATCCTGCGATTCAACCAGCGCCAGGTGATGATGTGCTCGATGGGACTGTCGAAGCACGTCCTGACGCTGACCGGGCGAATGTCGGTCTTTCGCGCGAACCTCACCACACATCCCGAGTTCGTGAACGGTGTCGGGCACGACTATCTGGACCACTGGCGCCTCGGACGGGTCAACTTTCTGACCGGAGACGACAAGTCGACTTGGTACTGGTTGCTGCGAAACGGATATCAAACGCTTTACCTGCCAGATGTCGTTTCCGCGTCCGTGGAAACGCAGCCGCGAGATACGTTTTTCGATAGCGCAAAGACTCTGATGGTCCGCTGGTTCGGAAACATGATGCGGACCAATGGACGCGCTCTGAGGCTCAGCCCGAAGTCCATGGGATTCTTCACCTGGTGGTCGATCCTCGACCAGCGTGTCAGCATGTTCACCACTCTGGTCGGGCCGTTGTCGGTTACGATTACCGCTCTGCTCGGCACGCCGACCGTCGTTCCACTTTACATGGCCTGGGTGCTGATGACCCGGTACCTGTTCTGCCTGTTCATCGCCCGCTTCAACGGGGTCTGGTTTCCCGTCACGCAGCCGCCGATCCTGTACTTTTCCCAGATCGTTGGCGCGTCGATCAAGACATTCGTCCTGTTCCGCCTCGACAAGCAGAAATGGACACGCCAAAGCACCGGCGGCAGCGGGGCGACCCTGACGGTTTTCGATCGCCTGAAGGCAACCGAGTCGACTATGCACCACGCTCTGACGCTCTGCTGGCTGACACTTGCAATCCTTTTCGTGAGCGCGGTCTAGGGAAATGTCAGTGGACACACCGAAAGCGCAGCGAAAAAGCCTGAACCTTGCAGGATCGACCAACGTGGTTCCGTATGAGTTCGGCTTCGAGAACGAGCACCCGGCGGTTTCGTTGCCGTTCAGCGTGAAGCTTTGCGGCCAACAGTTTGTCGGCTCGACCATCTCGATGACGTCCATTCATGCAATGGCGCGCGACGAGATATTCCTGATCAAGGGCACCAGGCACGCCGCACGGATTCAATTCGACTTCAAGAACTTCTCGGTGTCGATCTATCCGGAAGTGGTCGTCGTTGGCGAATACAAGGACGAGTTGGTCCTTAAGTTCGCCGATCCAACCGGGGATCACGTCGCGCAGCTTCGCTTTGTCCTGAACAGTTTCATCGCCGGCGACTTCGTGACGCTGGGGTCGGTCATGGCCTATTCGGGACCCACCGAGCCGAAGAAGGAAAAGAAGGCGGTCGAGCAGAACTGGAAGGAAAGGTATCGCAGCCTCGCGGTGGCAACGCTTTCCGGCGTGCTGGCGCTTTGGGCCGCCAGCGCCCTCTATGTTCGCTACACCACGGGACATGAATTGCACCCCGTTCTGGTCGAGCAGGCCGGGCAGCCGATGCAGGCGACCACGGCAGGGCAGATCTCGTATCTGAACCCGGAAGCTGGAATGGGCGAGGTGCTTTTTTCGGTAAACGCGAATAGTGGCGACGTCTTGAATTTCAAGATGCCTTGCGACTGTAACGTCGTTTTAAGTCAGGGTGTTAGTGAGGGTATCACTGTTCTTCCTACCGACGTAATTCTGACAATTTTGGTTAATAGCGTTGAGCTCAATATCCAGGCTCTGATGAGCGTCGAAGGACTGTCGAGAGCGATGAAGGGCGACCGCGTTTACCTAGACATGGCAGATGGCCGATCCATCCCTGTCCAGATCATCGCCGGGAAGGGCGCCAGTACGGCGGCCATGAGCGGTCAACTTTTCGTACCGGTGCAGATCGTCGCCGACGACAACCTGCTGACGGACGCCGACATCGGCAAATACGGCCAGTTGCGGTTGACGAAACCGCACTTCTGGAACTGAGGGGGAAAATGAGGGACCTGTCGTGAGAAAGATTTATCCACTCATCCTCTGCGGAGGCAGCGGCACCCGGCTCTGGCCGATCTCGCGGACACGCAGCCCGAAGCAGTTTCAGAAGATCGGCGGCAAGGATTCGCTGACCTTCTTCCAGAGCGCCATTCAGCGGCACCGCAATGAACATTTCCACGAGCCCTGCATCGTCACCAGCCTGCGCCACCGCGGAACGGTCGTCAGCCAGCTGCGCGATATCCAGTCCGGCTCGCAGATCATCTGCGAACCGATGGCCCGCAACACCGGGCCGGCGGTTCTGGCCGCCGCGCATACGTTGTTCGGTCGTGACCCGAATGCCGTCATTCTGGTAATCCCCGCCGACCACGTGATCGAAGGCGACGTCAACACTACGATCGTGGCGCAACTCGACGCTGCGCTTGCCGGGCAGATCATAAGCTTCGGCATCCCTCCCCGCAGCCCGGAAACCGGCTTTGGCTACATCCGGAAGGGTGCTGCAATGCCGGATTATCCTGGCTTGCACATCGTCGACGAGTTCGTGGAGAAACCGCCCCTTGCGGACGCGGAGGCGCTGGTCGCAAGCGGCCTGGCCGACTGGGCCTCGGGCATATCCATGTTTTCGGCCCGCACGATCATCGAGGAGTACGAGACCTTCGATCCCGAGACAGCGGCACACGCCAAGCGGGCGGTGATGAACGCCAGTCCGTTTCCCGAAGCGCTTTACCTGGATGCCGACGAGTTCAGCCAGACGCGTGCAGAGCCGACCGAGAAGGTTGTCTTCGAGAACAGCGAGCGGATAGCGACCACAACGCTCAACGTGAAGTGGAGCGATGTCGGCAGCTGGGCCGCAATGTACGATGTGTCGCAACAGGACGAAGACGGCAACGTGCTTCAGGGCGACGTCATCGTCGTCGACTCGAAGAACACCATGGTCCGAAGCGAGAACCGGCTGGTCAGTGTTGTCGGCCTGTCGGATGTCATCGTCGTCGACACGACCGATGCACTTCTGGTCACGGTCCGCGACAAGTCGCAGAACGTGCGCGAGATCGTCGATCGGCTGAAGAGACAGGCACGACCCGAAGCCGAGTACTACGCGGGGTCTGCGCCAAAGATGGTGCCCTTCACCATACCCACGGGTCTTGACGAGGTGTTGAAGACAGACAGCTTCCAACTGGGCACCAGCCAGATTCCGATCGGCGCCGCCATCGAGTTCGAGCAGGGACCGGGCCGGCAGATCATCGTGATGAAGGGGTCGGTGCACGCACAGGGCCCGTCATGGCAGAAGACCGTCCGCGACGGTGGCCGGATCTATTCGGATCCGGAAGGTTCGATCCGGATCACGAACTGCGCAGACATCGAAACCGAGCTATTGTTCATGATGTTCGATACGCCAGTGGCATCCCCCAAATCGCTTCAAAACGCGAGCCATGGTTGATGGATCACGAATACATGCCTGGTGGGGCAGAACTGCGGTCGCGCTAAGCGTCGGCGCTGCACTGTCGCTGCCCGCTGCGGCCGCGCCGGACTGGCAGCTGGTCGCGCTTCGCACACAGCTGACAACACTGTCCGACGCGCTTCGCGACGATGGCCCGATGCGAGACCGCAGCGTCGCGGACCTTGTCGGCGACATGGATATTCCCGAGCTTGCGGGACTTGCGATTGCGCCCAACGCACATTTGCCTTCCAGCAAAACGGCTGAACTTTCCTGGACTGACAAGCGGTTTGCACTTGCGTCCATGGCTCAGATCTACGGCGGCGAAGACAACCGCGATGTGTTGGCTGCCGGCCGCGAGGACGAAGCTCTCCAAGTGGTGTCAGGCGTTCTGACGCTGGACCAGTTGCGCGCGCGTCTGACCCCCAGGCATCTCGGCTGGGACGTCACGGAGGGCGCTGACGTGTTGCGCGTACCCTTGATCATAGGACCTGACGCAACACTGAAGCTGAACTCCGGCGAAACGCTGCTTTTGGGTCGCGACGATGGAGCCTTCATCGTCAACTATGGCCGACTGGAGGTCGAAGACGGCGAGATCTCGGCAACGGGTTCGGTTCCGGAAGACACGAACTTGTTCAGCCCATTCATCGCCTCCGTCGGATCCGGCACGGTGTATGTTACAAACTCCACCTTCCGGCGTCTCGGATTCGGATTCTCGGCCAAATTCTCCGGTTTCTCGATCATCGCGCACCCCACCATGCGACCCCGCGAACGCAATGTCGTCGAGGGCTCCCGGTTCGATGAATTGGTGACTGTCGCCCTGGTGGGTATCAGACATGCCGAACTGCGCGGCAATCGTTTCTTCGACATGCGGCGGAACCCGCTTCTGGTCTCGCGATCACCCGACGCGCTCATCGACGGAAACCTTTTCTCCGGCCCCTCGCCCACCAATGCTATCCGGGTTTCAAACGGGTCGGATCGCACGCGGCTGGTGCGTAACATCATTCTGGAGGGATCGCGCGCCGGGCTTCTTGTTTCGTCCGGCAGCGACAATGTTATGGTGTTGCAGAACGTCATCTGGAAGCGGAATGGCGGCGGAATAAAACTGCACGACGTGACCTGCGGTCAGATCGAAGCCAACGTGATCCTGGACGACAAGCAGAAGGGCGTCGAGATTCGCAGCAGCCGGAACGCGCAGGTGCTCCGCAACCGGATTATCGGAAATACGAACGCCGCTGTCTGGGTCTCGGCCCAGAAGCCGGAAGACGTGACATATGTGATCGACAACCTGATGCGTGAAAACGGTTCGGGTCTGAGTGCCGCCAGTGGAGGAGACATAGCCCTCAAGGGCAATGATCTCTCCAACCAGTTTCCACGTTTCCTGGACGGGGATATCACCCAGCAGTTCCGGGCGATCATCGCGGACCTGAAGGGGAACACTCCCATTCTGCTCGACTCGGGAGGCGTCCGTCCCACCGGACAATTGGCGCCGCCGTCGTGTGCTCTGTGAGTTCCAGTTTCTGATCCCTCGCAAAGCACCCGATAGCGATGCAACGGTGGTTTGGGTAAGGTTATCCTGGCAGTAACGATGGCGAAAATCGCCACAAGTGACGGACATGGATCCGGAGAGATGCAGGCAGTGAAGACCACAGGACAGAGCCGGGAAGGCCGGGCGACACAAAAGGCGAGGCTTCTTGCGTTGCTGGTCGCTGCCGGAATGATGCTTCTGTCTACTCCTCTGTCTGCTCAATCCCGCTTTGGCTGCGAAGGTCTGGAAACTTTGCCGACGCCGATGGTCGAGGGGCTTGGAGGCGTCTTCTACCGGATCGACCCCGACCTGCTGATGGAGACCCGAGTCCCGGATGCGGTTGTCACGGCAGCCGCCACGCTGTCGCGAGCGCTTGAAGAACGGGGAACCCGCCTGATCTTCGTGCCGGTTCCCACCAAGGCTCTGGTCATGCCCGGGCAGCTTGGGCCCGAACCGATCCGCTTCGCCTATGATGTGCGGACCGCCAATGCCCTTTATGCCGACAGTGTGTCGCGGCTGCGCGCCGAAGGCGTGACGACCGTCGATGCGGTTGAGAGCCTTGTAGGGAAAGGTGACGATGAACCCGTCGTCTTCAAGACCGACTCCCGCCTGACAAACCACGGATTGAGAATGCTGGCCGAGGCCATTGCCGCAGAGGCAGGCACGGCGGGTCTGGGCGCAGAACAGTTCGTGACCGAAGAAGTCGGCGACATCATCCTCGAGTCCCGGGAACGCTTCAAACTGCAGTTTGCCTGTCAGGCGGAATTGCCACAGGTGCGGACCAAAGGTTTCAAAACCTTGCCAATAACCGAGACCGAAGGCGTGGCCGATATTGCTGTGGCCGGAACTACGATGACCGGGGCTGTCGGGCTGAACTTCGCGGGATTTCTTGCCAAGGCCACCGGCCATAGTGTTGCCCACGAGATTATCGCCGACGACGCCACGGCCGCGCTGGCAGCCTATTTGACATCCGACCGCTTCAAAACCGAGGAGCCGGCTTTTTTGGTCTGGCTCCTGCCGATCTGGAGCAATCCGTCCCGTTTCGGGGATCAGCCACTACGTGAACTGGTCGCTGCGGCCAACGGCGCATGCGGAGCGGAAATCCAGGGTGAGCGCCTTTCGGGGGGAAGTTTCCGTTTCGACTTGCGCTCCGTGCCTCTGGACGGCGGCAGAAGCCTCAGATTGGCGACGGCCGACGAGCCTGTCGTCGAGGCGGCGTTCCGGTTTGAATCCGGAACCGGCGATGTACGAAGCCGGTCGGTCGTGCGAACCGATCCGGCGCTCGCGACAAGTCGCCTATACGTTCCCATGTCCGGACTCTGGCCCGATGGGCCCACCAGCGTTGCGGTCGATATCGCCGGCTCACCAGATACCATCCCGACACTCGCAGTGTGTGAGGGGTGATCATGCGTACCGGCCGATCCATTCTCAGTCTCGCGTTGCCGCTACTCATGTTTCCGGCGCCGGTTCTGGCCGAACGGCTGACGTTGACCTTTCTTCCCCCCGATCTGCCGCCGGCCAATGTCTGCAATGTCGAACCCGAGCGCTTCGACGAGAGCGAGACACAGGAGGCGGAGGCAGAAGGCGGCACAGGAGGCGTTCTCGACAACTCCGGTCGGCTTGGGTTTCTCTCCAGCGACATCCACAACCTGACCCGGCAGGACGCCGACCGCTGGTTCGACTTCATCATGGCCTTGATATCGCGGCGGGCCGAACTGGATCCCGGTTATGCCGGTGTCTCCGAGACATTCGAGCGGATCGAGACCTATCTCGCCGCAGACCGGCTGGATGAACTTGCCCAGACGGGGCTGATACAGTCACTGACATATGGCCTTGACCAACTGAGCTGGTCCGAAACGGTTCGCTTGTCCCGGTTCTATCTCAACGGGTTGGGCGTCGAGAAGGATCGGGCTTTTGCGACCAACCTGATCCTCGACCAGGCCTATCTCGGCAACGCCGATGCCCTGATGGAAGTGCTGCGGCTGCAATTGAGGGGTGGTGAGGTCGGCGACTGGTCGCTGAGCGCGGAAGAGACCGCCCAACTGGCTTTCGGCGGCATGATCGGCAGGATGAACCGTGGTCTATGCGCGCGGGCAGAGCGAATGGCTCGGGAATACATCGACGGCGACCTTCTGACGCCGAATGCCGATCTTGCCTACGCATGGCGCAAGTTTGCCGCCGACATGGGTGGTGGGGAAGCCGCCTGGCGCGTTGTCGAGCATCATCTGAACGCGACCGGCGAACGGAAGAACGAAGCCGCACTTCGCCACTACCTGAGCCTGGCTGTGACCAATGGTTTTGTCGTGATGCCGGAGGACGCCGAGGAACTCGTCGCAACCGGGGCCCAGACGGAAGAGGAAATCCGCCGAGTACTCGGCCACAATCACGGTCTCGTTGGGTCGGCAGAACGCAGCTCTGCGGTTCCCTTTCTTGTGCTGGATGTCAAACGCCCGACGACGTCTATCTCCGAGGACGGCGCGTATCTTCAATATCTTCGTGAAATCAGCACTCTACCTGGGGTGCCGGGACATGTCCTTACGCGTCTGGCCAAGGAAGTCCTGCTTCGGAAGGGGCGTTGGAACGGCGAAGCGGAAGCCATGCCTGTCCTCTTGAACGCCGTCGCGCTTGGCGATGCCGAGGCGATGACAATGGTGGCCGAAATGCTCCTGCGGCGGCGGGACGATCCCGAAAGCTTCAGAGAAGCCGAGACGCTCCTGATCGATGCGGTGACGCGACACGGACACTCCGAGGCGATGTGGTCATTGGACACTCTTTACCGATGCCAATCGGTCCATGCCCCGATGCTGGCGGAAGCGGAATTCTGGGCGCAGGCTGGCCGCGCCGCGGACATCGAACCGGTCAGCATCTCGGCCACGGACCTTGCGCGGATGGATGCAGCTCTCGAGCCCGAGATCGCTGCCCGGATCCAGAGCCTTGCGATCAAGGGGCACAGCGGCTCGGCGGCGGACCTTCTTCAGCACCTCCAGTCAAACCCCTTGGCTCCCGAGGTGGCCCTGAACCACTGGGCAAAACGGGTGTCTCAAAGCGACGTATCGATAGAAAAATTCGTCGGGCAGGAGTATGAACTGGCGCTGACTCCGGGACAGAGGCACGCCGCAGTCGAGCTGTTTCGTCGGGTCTATCTTGATGTCGGCGCATCCATCTCACTTGATCTGGCTGTAATTCTGACCGAGCACGCAGGTCGGAATCCAGTCGTTGCCGCGGAGATTCTTCAGATCCTGAACAACAGTGGTGGCAGGGGCCAAGGTGCGGCTATCCGTCTGCTGATGAGGCTCACGGGAAGCGATCCGGAGGAGGTTTATGCCCAGTTCGCCCCCACAATAGAGGACCGCGGCGATTTCATCGCCCTGATGGTTGCGGCACCGTTTCTCACCGATGACGCCTTTGAAAAATACATGAACCGCGCCGTGTCGATCATGAGTTGCACAACGAAAGACGTCCTCGAACTCGCCGACGCCTATGCCGCACGAAACCTGAGCGACGAGGCTGCGCACTGGCTAACGGTGGGGCAGGCGATAGAGGGTGGGAATTCGTTGTCCCGGCTGGGTCTGAGTACTCGCCAGATGTCCGATTTCAACACCGGACTTACCATGCTCCGCGATCCGTTGGCTCAGCCAGTTGCCGGTCGGGACGTTTTCGACCAGCTGCGTCAGAAGTATCTTGCCGTATCGTCGCCCGAGGCGCCGGATTTCGATGCGGTACAGGCAGGTGCTGTCCTGGCAGAGGTATTCCAGCTTCCGGATCGCAAGGCCTTTCTTTGGGCATTGAACCAGTACCGCAAGGCCGACCGATCGGTTCGGACCGAAGCAGACAGCAGGATCGACATACGCTCGGGGCTTGTGGACGCTGCCGAGGCTGGCGATCCGGTCGCCCAGTACGAGACCGGCCTTCTGTTGCGGGCCACGGCGATGACGCCCGGTGATCTCGAGAGTTCGACTCGTTGGCTTGAACGTGCGGCAGAGGCCGGACATGGCGAAGCGATGGTCGAGTATGCCTATGCGACAGCATTCGGGATCGGACGGCCAGCGGATCCGAAACTGGGCCTTGTCTGGCTGGACAGGGCAGAGGACCTGTTTCCGGGAAAAGGGCGCGATCTGAGGGTGATGCTTTCAGCGATGGTGTCGGAGTGAAGGGCCTTTTGGTTCTCTTGGGTGCCTTGGTGCTGTCGGCCGAACACGCGACGGCGCAAGACACCGAATGCGCGGGCTCGCCAGAACCTGTGGTGACGCTGAGCTATGTCAGTCGATACGTGCAGGACGATGCAGCCCGCTCAACAATCGACCCGTTGCGCGAAGCCGAGGCCGAAGCCGCAGTAGCCCCGGTGGACGAGTTCATCTCGGCTTTGGCCAGAAGCGTGGACGCGATGTATTCCGGCTCACCGAGAGATCGCGAGATGATGGCGAGTTGTGTTCTGAACCAGATAGATGATTGGGCACAGGCGGACGCCTTGTCGCATCTCGACACCGAAACGGTGCGGCTTACCGTCGGGGCCCGTTACGCGGGGTTTGCGATGATAGTCTGGCAGACCCTGCCCTACGCCCACGACCATCCAGCGCGGGATCGAATTCTGGACTGGCTGGACCGGCGCATGCGCGAACAGGTCGTTTTCTGGAAAGACGCTGCGGTCGGAGCCCGACAGGGCAATCTGCGGGCCTGGGCCGGGCTGGCTGCGGCTGCGGTGGCCGTGCAGACCGACGATGCTGAGCTGATGGACTGGGCCGAGGTGGCAATTGCGGATGTGATGTGTTCGGCCAACGCCGACGGCAGCCTGCCGCAAGAAATGGCTCGGGGAAAGCTGGCGCTGCACTACCAGCTTCACGCTATTGCACCGCTGGTGGCGACCGTCGCCATTCTGGAACGCCGGGGTGTGCCGGCCAGCCGGGTCTGCGACGCGGCGCTCCAGCGGATCGTCGATTTCGCGGTCAGCGATCTTTCAGATGGGTCCAGAACCCGCGAAATCACCGGAATCGAGCAGAACCTGTTTGACGGAGTCGATAGCCTGCAGGCGTTTCAGATGGCCTGGATCGAGCCCTACCTTGCGCTGGTAGAAGATGAGAAACTAAGCTCGCTACGGGACGAACTCGGGACCTTGAGTTACAGCAAGCTGGGCGGAAACCAGACCGCACTTTGGGGTCGCTGAACTCTGCGCCCGGCTCCGTCAATGCCGCTGGCGCGGATACGGTGCTGCGCGGCATGGCGTCTGATCCGGGAGCCAAGACCTGGCCGAGTTTCGGCGAGGATCGAGTCCACGACGTCAGGTTCGGGATGGTCCTGGAAAAACCCGCCCGTCGAAAAGTTTTCGGGCGGTGCGGAGCGTTCCGGCGCGGATAATGGCACCCGAGTCGTCGCGCTCCATCAGGACCTCGGCGGCTCCGGTCGGATGTTCTACAGCGAAGGTTTCGGAGGCTGGCAGGACTGCAACCGACGCCGCAGGTGAACCCCGAAGCGTGCATGCCGTCGCCACGGTGACTGCCGCGAAGACTCCGATGGTGGCATGGCACCGGTGCGGGATGAAGGAACGGGTGGAGACGGTGCCACCCGCCGTTGGAGCAGAGACGAGTGTCATCTTCGGCACCGACTTGTCGGTCACGTCGCCCAGGTTCATCATCGGCCCGGCCTTCAGCCTGATCGCCTCGAGTCGGGCCTTGAGATCGGTGTCGGCATCCATCGCCTCGCGCGACTCGGTCCCGGTGCGGCCCATGTCCGTCGCGCGCAGGATGACGCAGGGCATCCCGTTGTCGATCAGCGTGCATTCCACTCCGTCGATCACATCGACAACATTCCCCGTTGGCAGAAGAGTGCCGCACATCGACCCGGCAATGTTCTCGAACATCAGCGGCACGGCGGCATGGTGGCCCGGGACGCCGTCAATCCGTGCATCACCCGAATAGTCGACGCGGCCGCCGGAAGTCGAAATGCGGGCGGTGGCGACTTCGCCGGTATTCAGCATGTGGATGCGCACCGAAGTCTCGCCCTTGTTCGCCGTGACCATGCCCCGCTCGATGGCGGCGGGGCCGACAGCGGCGAGGATATTACCACAACCTTGCGCGTCGGAGACCAGCGCCTGATCGACGTAAACCTGAAGGAAGAGGTAATCGACATCAGCGTCGGGTCGTGAGGCGGGCGAGAGAATGGCGACCTTGGAGGTCAAGGGATCAGCTCCGCCGATGCCATCGATCTGCCGGGCGTCCGGCGAGCCCATGATGCGGAGGAGAAGATCGTCGAGCGCGGCACGGTCGGACGGCAGATCGGACGCCAGGAAGTAGGCCCCTTTGGAGGTGCCGCCCCGCATCCAGAGACAGGAGATTCCGTCAATGGACGGGTCAGACATACTTCAGACCTTTCTCCGCCAGACGAGGCCGCATGTCGTAGAGGTCGAGGCCCAGTTCGCCTGAAGCAAGGCGTCGGCGTTTTTCGTCTTCGGCGGCGACACGTTTTTCCGCACTCTTTAGGACGTCTTCGGCCTCGTCCCGCCTGACGACGACCACGCCGTCATCGTCGGCCACGATGATATCGCCCGCGTCGATGATCTGTCCCGCGCAGACGATGGGGACGTTGACCGAGCCCAGCGTTTCCTTGACCGTCCCTTCGGCGCTGATCGCCTTGGACCAGACCGGAAAGCTCATTGCCGTCAGGTCGCGCACATCGCGCACACCTGCGTCGATGACCAGACCCTTGCACCCGCGCGACATGGCCGAAGTGGCGAGCAGGTCGCCGAAATAGCCGTTGTCGCAGGGCGAGGTTGGGGCGAGGACGAGGATGTCGCCCTCCTGAAGCTGTTCGATCGCAACGTGCAGCATCCAGTTGTCACCGGGCGCGGCACTGATGGTGACTGCGGAGCCAGCCACCTGAGCGCCGGTATAGATCGGGCGCATGTACGAGGCGAGACAGCCGCGGCGTCCCTGCGCCTCGTGAACTGTGGCGACCCCGGCGGCCGCAAGTTTGCGGATCACTTCGGAATCGGCGCGGGCGATGTTCTGAACGACCTTGTGCATGGCCTACTCCTTGACCGGCGGCGTGCCGTGGGTGTGGAAGGTTTCAATGGTCTTGAGGCCCCAGGCCTGACCCTTCCTGCGCTCGGCTTCGGTCCAGACGACAGGTTCCCAATCGGGGGCGAGGATGAGGCGCGCGCCCGCGTTGGCGAGTTCGACGCGGTTGCCGGCAGGTTCCCAGACGTAGAGGAAGAACGTGCCCTGGATCGCGTGCTTGTGCGGCCCGGTTTCGATGTGGACGCCGTTCTCCAGGAAGATGTCGGCGGCGCGCAGGATATCCTCGCGCTGATCGGTGGCATAGGTGAAATGGTGCAGCCGCCCGTTGCCGCGCCCGTGCTCCTCGGTACAGGCAAGGTCGTAGGTCTTGTTGTTGACGGTGAACCAGCAGCCGCCGATGCGGCCGTTGTCGAGTTGGATCATCTCGGTCACGCGGGAGCCGAGACAGGTTTCCATGAATCGACGGAACTCGGTCACATCCTCGGAGAGGAGGTTCAGGTGGTCGAGCCTGCGGGGGCAAGCACCGTGAGCGTGAAAGCGGGAGGTCATGTTCTTGAGCGCGGACTCGTCGCCGGCCGGAGGGCGGTTGGTGTCGTAGTAAATCTCGAAGACATGGCCGAAGGGATCTTCGAAACGGAAGGCGCGTCCGTGGGAAAGGTCGCCGTCATTCCAGCCGTGGGTCTTGTAGCCCGAGGCCTCGATGGCGGCGACGCGGCGCTCCAGTGCTTCCGGCGAGGCTGCACGGTAGCCGATGTGACCAACGCCAGTGGTGTCGGCGCGGGTGAGTTTCAGTGTGGCGAACTCATAGTCATCCCAGGCGCGAAGGTAGGCCGAGGTCTCGTCCCGGCCCGAGAGTTTCAGGCCGTAGACGCGGGTGAAGAAGTCGAGCGAGGCATCGAACTTGTCGGTCAGCATCTCGACGTGGCCGAGGTGGGCAAGATCGAAGCTGGGATTGGTCGGCGCAGACATGAGTTCCCTCCCTTGAAGGCCGGGGATCACCCCCGGCCCGGTCTTCATTCGGCAGATGCGAGAGCGTCAGCCAGCCAGGCATAGGCGGCCTGGACGTCATAGTTGCCACTGTGCGCCGTCATCCAGTGCAGCGCGAAGTTCACGTCCTTGACGCCGGCATCATCACGCGCGGCGGCGGCCAGAGACAATGCCACCGTGAAGGAGGCGTCCCGGTCGATCATTCCGTGGCGGATATACCAGTGCGGCGCGGCCTTCGACTCGCTGCCGAGATAAGCCATCGGGTTGACCAGCTCGACCTGGGCCGCGAGCGCCTGGCCCTCGCCGGTCGTCCAGGCGGACCAATCCTGCCCGGTATCGTCCGCGCCCATGCGGCGCGCGGGCTGTTCTTTCGCCATGTCCACCGGTCGGCCGACATAGACTGCTTCGTACCGCTTCAGCATGACCGGCTTGCCGTCCAGCGTGATATTGACCGTCGTGAAGTCGGCCGGCTCCAGCTTCAGCGCGTCATCGAAGGCCCCGTCTGCCATGGACATGCCCCCCGCTGCGACGAATCCCGCCGCTGTGGTCATCCTGATCGCTGGCATCAATCTCTTCATTTTTCTTTTAATTCTCAGTTACTTGAAATTATCGAATGGGGTCACCGTGGAAAAACGAGATTGCAGTCGTCTTCTTCGCGGCCCGTCCTAGAGCTCGTCCAATGTGCGCGGAAAGATCGACTGAAAACCTTCTGCGAACTTGCAGTCGCGCCCGCCGGACTGGCCGCCCGAGTTGCGCTTGAAGTGGTTGGCGCGCTGTTGGGCGACGCGGGTGTAGAACTCCCAGAGATGCTCCTGCCCCTCCATGCATTCGATCGCTGCGCGCTTCTTGTCCCATACCGGCGTGATGTCGAGGAAAGTGTCGGGCTTCCAACCCATCTGCTCGGTCTGGTGCGGCTCGAAGAGGTAGAGCTGCGGCGCACCGAGAACCTTCTCGCCGGGGTTGTGACCCCAGGCCTGGGCGATCATGCGACATTCGAGAGCGATCTGCGTCGCATACATGTGGTCGGTGTTGTAGGGGTCGTATTGCGAGTGGCTAAGCATAAAGGAAGGCTGGACCTTTCGGATGACATCGACCACGCGGTTCTTGTCGTCCCGCGTCAGTTCCAGCGGGTAGTCGCCAAGGTCATGGCAAATCAACTCGTGAACGCCCAGCGCTTCGGCGGCACGCTCGGCCTCGGCGCGGCGCGCGTCCTTGACGCGGTCGAGGGTCATGCCTTCCTGCTTCCAGAGCTTGGCGCTTTCGCCTCGTTCGCCGAAGGACAGGCAGAGAACAGTCACCTCGTAGCCCTTCGCGGCGTGGAGAGCGATGGCGCCGCCGCATCGCCAGACGAAATCGGCGGCGTGGGCAGAGATGACGAGAGCGGTCTTCGGAGCGGACATGGGCGGGTTCCTTATTCGAATTCTCGAACAGTGTTTCACAGGCGCGCTGGCCACGGCAACTCGATTGCGCATCCCTTTGGATAAGTTATCGCTATAGGGAGTGGTGTTAAGCGCGGTTTTCCGGCATTCTTCTCCTCGAATGAAAGAGGAGGCCGGAGATGCAGGACACCGCAATTGCCTTTGTGGGGTTCGGGGAGGCCGGCAGGGCCTTTCTGAGCGGATGGACCGGCGGGCGCTCGGCCACGAATGTCCGCGCCTTCGATGTCAAGACCGACGACGATGCGACTCGCGGCGCCATGCTGGCCGCTTTTGATGCGCATGGTCTGCGGGGGTGCGAGGCTCTGGCAGAAGCGCTTGAGGGAGCGACGGCCGTGTTCTCGGTCGTGACGGCCGACCGGGCGCTTGAGGCGGCCGAGGCGGCGGCTGGCCACATCGGGCAAGGATGCTTCTGGTTTGACTGCAATTCCTGCGCGCCGGACACCAAGCGACGCGCAGCCGCGATGATCGAGGCGGCAGGCGGACGCTACGTGGACGTGGCGGTGATGGCGCCGGTCCATCCGAAACGGCACCATGTGCCACTGTTGGTGTCCGGCCAGCACGCGGAACACGCGATGGAACTGCTTGCTCGGCTTGATATGAGGCCAAAGTTCGCTGGCGACGAAGTCGGGCGCGCTTCCTCCATCAAGATGCTGCGCTCGGTGATGATCAAGGGCATGGAGGCTCTGACCGCCGAGTGTTTCCTTTCGGCGCGGCGCGCAGGTGTGGAAGAGGAGGTCATCGGATCGCTGGAGGCCTCGGACCCGGACATCGCGTGGCGATTGCGCGGAGCCTATTCGCTTGAGCGGATGATGGTGCACGGAGCGCGCCGGGCTTCGGAGATGCGCGAAGTCACCCTGACCGTCCACGACCTTGGCCTCGGCGGCGAAATGAGCGCCGCCTCGGCAGTCTGGCAGGAAAGGATCGCATCGCTGGGTGCCGATCCGGGGAAGGAAGATTTGATGCAGCGACTGGACCACTTGCTGTCGCGCCTATGATCCACCGGAACCCACGACACCTGCGGCTTTTCCTGGCCGTCATCGAAACCGGGTCGTTGACTGAAGCCGCGCGACGCGGACGTGTCACGCAACCGGCTGTGACGCAGGCCATTGCCAAGATCGAGAAGGCCGCAGGCGGTCCGCTGTTCGACCGGACCGGGCGTGGCCTGTTCCCGACCGTGCGCGGCAACATTCTTGCCCGTCGTGTGCGGAGGGCGTTCCAGATGCTGGACCCGGCTCTTGCGGCTGTGTCCCTGCGTCTTCTGCTGACAGCGACCGGGGCGCAGCTGACCGCGCTGACCGCCCTTTGCGTGACGGAGAATTATACACTTGCAGCGCGTCGACTTGGGCTGGCGCAGCCGACCGTTCACCGCGCCGTAACGCAGCTTGAACGCGAGGCAGGCCGCGCGCTTTTCGAAAAGACCTCGTTCGGATTCGTCGCATCACGTCCGGCCTTGGCGCTGGCTCAGGCGTTTCGCCTGATGATGCGGGAGTTGGAGCAGGCCGAGGAAGATCTTGCGGACTTCGACGGAAACGACGCCGGCCGAATGGTGATCGGCGCCTTGCCCATGTCGCGTTCGGTCCTGCTGCCGCGAGCCTTGAACGAGTTTCGCGCCATCCGGGCGAAACACCGGATCCTGATTCACGACGGGCCGTATGACGAGCTTCTCCGGGGTCTGAGACGCGGCGAGATCGACGTCATGGTCGGAGCGCTGCGCGACCCCGCGCCGATTGGCGACGTTGTTCAGGAACGGCTGTTCGCGGACGGCTTGTCGATCCTTGCGGGTCCGCATCATCCGCTTGTCGGCCAAGGCATTCTCACGCGGGATGCACTTGCGGACTACGCGTGGGTCGTGCCGCGTGCAGGAAGCCCGTCACGGGAGCAGTTCGACACGTTCTTCGCCGGCTCGGGCGAACCCGAGCGGGTGATCGAGACGGGCTCGATCCTCTTGATGCGCGAAATCCTGATATCGAGCGACCATCTTGGCTGCATTTCGCGAGCGCAGGCGCGGGCCGAGCTCGACAAGGGACTTCTGGCGGAAGTGCCCGTCGACGCGGGATGGCTTCCACGTCCTATCGGCCTGACGCAGCGCACGAACTGGGAGCCGACGAAAGCTCAGACACTGATGCTCGACCTGCTAAGGGCTGCCGCCTCGAAGCTTGCCGGTCCGGGCGGTCAGACAGTATAGTTCAGACCCAGACGCCCACCGTCGACATAGATCGTTTCTCCGGTGATATAACTGGCCTTCTGGCTTGCAAGAAACGCAACGACTTCGCCGATTTCACGCGCCGTGCCGACGCGGCCGATCGGAGTCCTCGACAGGACGCGCGCCATTGCGCTCGGGTTCGAATTCACGCCAGCCATCATCTCGGTGTCGATCGAGCCGGGACCAACCGCGTTCACGCGGATTCCGTGGGGCGCAAGCGCAAGCGCGGACGCCTTGGTCAGTTGCATGACGCCGCCCTTTGAGGCGCAATAGGCCGGAATCGCCGGAATCGCGACCTGCGCGTTGATCGAAGACATGTTGACGATGGCGCCCTTCAGCCCCTTGTCGATCATAGTTTTCGCGGCGCGTTGCGTCGCTTGAAAGACGCCGATCAAGTTGACCGACAGGACCTTCTGGAAATCGTCGAGCGAGTAGGACATGAAGTCACCTGGAAGGGCGATACCCGCGTTATTGACCAGAACCGATACCGGGCCCACTTCGACTTCGATACGGTCGAATAGGGCTGCAACCTGATCCGGCTGGCTCATGTCGCAGACATAACCGGTTCCGCCGAAACGTGACGCGGCTTGGGTCACACTGTCCCGCACGTCGGCGAGGACGATCCTGCACCCGTCTTCGGCCAGAGCTTCGGCTGAGGCGTATCCGATGCCCTGAGCACCTCCGGTTACAAGCGCTATTCTGTCGGTCATTCATCTTCTCCCTTGTATCCGTATTCCCTGGCTGCCTGCTCGGCAGATATGAACCCGGCCTCTATGTCGGCCTTGACCGTCGCAGGGTCCCGCGCCATCGGGTCACCGTATCCGCCGCCGCCGGGAAGGCTGAGCCGTATCCTCTGCCCGGCGGGCAGGCGCTGGCGACCCTTCGATTTCATCTTCGTTCCGTCGGCCAGTTCGACCCGTCCCGCCGCCCCCTGTCCGCCGCCTTCACGGCCACGGGCAGGATGGTCGACACGGTCGAACATGGCGTTGAACCACACATCATAGCCTTCGCGAGCTTCGATCTCGATGATCTGACCCAGACCGCCGCGACGTTCGCCAGCGCCGCCCGACCCCTCACGAAGATCCTTGCGCCAGACGGTGACGGGGCCGACGTGCTCGGTCGCCTCGACGCTCATGGTCGAGACGCCGGACGGAAATGCGGTGGCGGACAGCCCATCGAGCGTGGGGCGTGCTCCGGTGCCGCCCGAGTTGAACATAAGGATTTCGGCAGGTGGCAGGCCGCTCGCCGGGTCCGTGGGACGGGCAGAGATCTGCACGTTCCAGAGGGCGGAAGCCCCTTCGGCGGGGACAACGCCGGGCATGGCCTGATGCAGCGCGCCCAGAACCACGTCGGGGACGAGATGACCGAGGACATGGCGGACCGAGACCGGCGCGGGGCGCTTCGCGGCGAGGATGCATCCTTCGGGCGCGGTGATCCGGAACGGATCGAGCGAACCGGTATTGTTCGGTACATGGGGAGCGATGGCGCACTTGAGTCCATAACAGGCATAGGCGCGGGTATAGACCTCGGGGACGTTCACGCCGAAAGCGCTCATGCCGCTGGTGCCTTCGAAATCAGCGGTTATCCGGTCGCCCTCGACGGTCAGGGTAATGACCATTTCCACAGGCGCGTCGTAGCCATCGACGGTCATGGTGTTGCGGTAGGTACCATCCCGGACTTTCGCGATAGCCTCACGCGTAGCCCTGTGGCTGGCCTCCATGATGTAATCCGAAAGTCCGTCGAGATCGTCGATCCGGAATTCTTCCATCATCGCCTGAAGGCGCCGGTTGCCCGCTTCGTTGCAGGCGGCAAGCGAATACATGTCGCCTACGGTCTGGTCTGGCGTGCGGACGTTGGCGCGGACCAACTGGACAAGAAGCGGACTGACGGTGCCGCGCTCGGCGAACTTGCAGATCGGGATCAGCAGGCCTTCCTCGTAGACCTCGCCGGCGTCGGGCCCGAACCCTCGCCCGCCGACGTCGACGACATGGGCAGTGCAGGCGAAGTAGCCGATGTGAACACCCTTGCGGAAGACGGGCGTGACCATGGTGATGTCGTGAAGGTGGCCGGTGCCCTTCCACGGGTCGTTCGTGATGAAGACGTCGCCTTCATACATGTTCTGCAACCCGATCTCGCGCGCGAAGTGGCCGACGCTTTCGGCCATTGCATTGACGTGGCCGGGCGTTCCGGTGACGGCCTGCGCCATCATCCGCGCCTGGCGGTCGAAGAGGCCCGCCGAGAGATCGCCCGCCTCGCGAACGGAGGTCGAGAAAGCGGTGCGGATCAGGGTCATCGCCTGTTCTTCAACGACTGCGATCAGGCGGTTCCACATGATCTGGAAGTCGATCGAGCCGGGGGTCATGCCGCATCTCCCTTGCGGATCAGGAGCAGGCAACCGTCGGATTGCCCGATGGCGCGGAAGGCCGATGTAACGATGGTCGAGGTTTCGCTCTCGACGATGACCGCAGGACCCTCGACCACCCGGCCGGCGGTCATGGCAGTGCGCTCGATCTCGCGCGCTTCGACGCTTGCGCGGAGCGCGGCGTCGAAAAAACCGCGTTTGCGCCTTTGGTCGGCGGGGGTACTGCCGGTCATGCGGTCGACGTGCGACGGCTCTGGCAGGACAGACGCGACGACAAGGGACCAGTTTGTAATCTCGGGCTCGAGACCGTCGATAATCCGTCCGAAGAGTGTCCGGTAGGCGGTCTCGAACGCTTCGAGGATTGCAGGCACGTCTTGCGGTGAAAACGTCTTGTGCGGCAGCGGCACGGGAATTTCCCATCCCTGCCCCTTGTAGCGCATGAAGGCGGTCAGTTTCGTGACCGTTTCAATATTGGAGGCACCTGCCGCGACAAAGGCACGGGCTTCGGCCTCCATCGCCGCGAGTGTCGTGTTGACTGCGTCCGGCTCGAAACCGGCAAGCGACTGGAACAAACCGCGCGTCGCCTCGTAGCTGAAGGGTGCCTTGAGGAAACCGATCGCAGAACCGACACCCGCTCCGGGCGGGATCAGGGCCGTGTCGATACCGAGTTTCTCGCACTGGCGGCAGGCGTGAAGAGGTGCGCCGCCTCCAAACGCGATCATGGTGAAATGCTCGATATCGCGCCCGTTCTCGACCGTGTGAACCCGCGCGGCATTTGCCATGTTCTCGTCCACCATTTCGGTTACGCCGAACGCGGCCTTGGACAGGGTTATACCTTGGGTCTCGGCAAGATGGGCGGTCAGTGCGGCCGTCGCAAGCTCCGTAGAAAGTGGAATGGCGCCGCCTGCGAAATTGTCGGGATCGAGCCGGCCGAGGGCAAGGTTGGCATCCGTGACCGTGGGTTCGGTGCCACCTCGCTGATAACAGGCTGGTCCGGGTTCCGATCCGGCAGAGCGGGGGCCGACCTGGATGCGGCCCATCGCGTCGACCGAGGCGATGGAACCGCCCCCTGCCCCGATTTCGACCATCTCGACCACAGGAGTCGAGACTGTCATGCCGGAGCCCTTCTTGAAGCGCCATGTGCGGGCGATCTCGAAGCTGTTCGCGGTCTTGGGCGTGCCGCCCTCGATCAGGCAGATCTTGGCCGTGGTTCCGCCCATGTCGAAGGACAGAACCTTTTCCAGTCCGTGGGCGCGCGCGTACTCGGCCGCGAAGATCGCGCCACCGGCGGGACCGGATTCGAGAAGGCGGACGGGTTGTTCGGCAGCGGTTTCGACCGAGATCAGGCCGCCGCCCGAGTGGATCAGGAAGACAGGCGCAGACATGCCTGCGTCCTGCAACCGGGCGACAAGACGCGTGAGATAGGCCGCGACCTGCGGTTGGACATAGGCGTTGGCTATCACGGTATTGAAGCGAGGCAGCTCGCGCATCTGCGGTGAGATCACCGAGGAAAGCGACACTGACACGTCGGGGGCGGCGCGGCGCAGCGCATCGCCAACCATCTGTTCATGGCTGTCGTTGGCGTAGGCGTGCATGAACCCGACGGCGACGGACTGGTAGCCGCCCTCGGCGATCTTGCGCGCCGTGGCCTCGACATCAGCCGGGTCGAGAGGCAAGAGGACTTCGCCGCCCGGTCCGACCCTCTCGGCCAGCGTGAACCGGTCCTTGCGAGGCACGAGCGGTTTCGGAAGTTCCAGGTTCAGGTCGTATTGCTCGAACCGGTTCTCGGATCGCATCTCGATGACATCGCGGAAGCCTTCGGTAGTGATGAAGGCGGTGCGCGCGCCCCGGCGCTGGATCAGCGCGTTGGTGACAAGCGTGGTGCCATGGATAACCTGTCCGATATCGGCGAGCGCGACCCCGGCGTCTCGCGCGGCCATTTCGATGCCCTGAAGGATCGCAGCTTCAGGTGCGGTGTAATCAGTCAGCAGCTTGGCTGTCGTCAGACGTCCCGACACGGTCATGGCCACGTCCGTGAACGTGCCGCCGATGTCGACGCCGACGCGAATGTCAGGGTTGGACATAGAAGGCCTTTCCTGCGACCTGCCCGAGCTGGGCCGAACGCGCCGACCCTTGTTGCCGGTCATCGCGGGGTGCGTCAATATCGGACGCGCGACAAACCGCATCAACCAGAGGGAAAGTCATGACACCGCTCAAGACAAGTGCCGCAAAGCTTGTGGCCGAGGCCCGCGCCCGCATCGACGAGGTCGAGACACCTGAACTTATTGCGCTGATGGACGATCCTGACGTGGTGATCGTGGATATCCGGGACGTGCGGGAGAGGCAGCGTTCCGGGTTCATACCGGGCAGTTTTCATGCACCGCGCGGGATGGTGGAGTTCTGGGTCGATCCCGAGAGTCCCTACTTCAAGGAGGTCTTCGGGCAGGCGGGCAAAAGGTACATCTTTCACTGCGCCTCGGGCTGGCGGTCCGCGCTGACAGTGGCGACGCTGAAGGACATGGGGTTCGAAGCGGCGCATCTGCGCGAGGGTTTCTCGACATGGGAGAAGCATGGAGGTCCGGTCGCGTTTCCCGAGACGCGGGACTGATTGCGACTCAGGTCTTGGCGGCGGCTCTGGCCATGGATTCGACCGCCGTGCCCGCCTCGGATTGTGCCACATCCGTCAGAGCGCGCCGAAGGTCGACGGCCGTGGTGATCTTGTAGTTCTGCTCCGAACCCTGCACGAGACGAACTTCGAGCCCTGCTTCTCGTGCGACTGCGACATCGTCGGCGCCGGTGCCATCGTGGTCGAGATGCGCTTGCAGTATCCGGGCGAACCGAAAGCCCTGCGGTGTCTGTGCCCGCCAGATGCCTTCGCGCGGAACGGATGCTGCGGCGTTGCCTTCACTGGCTTGCCAGAGGGCATCGACGAGGGGGAGAGCGGCCGTGGCGCCGTCGCTATCTAGGAGGGCCTCGATCACGCCGATGATGACCTCGCCCGGAATGAAGGGACGCGCGGCGTCGTGGATCAGTACGCACTCCGGGTTCGTCTCGCGCAGCGATTGCAGCCCGAGACTGACCGATTGCGCGCGGTTGTCGCCGCCATGCGCCGGATCCAGAACGCGTGTATCCTCCAGTCCGGCTAAAGCTTCGTCGTACAGTTCCCGGTCGTCGGGATGGATCACCACGCGGATACAGGTAATGGCGTCGATTGCGAGAAACGCTTCTATCGAACGGCGCAGCGCGCAGGGACCGGCGAGGGGAATGTACTGCTTGGGCGTCTCGCCCCCAAGCCGCCTTCCGCGACCCGCCGCAACGATGATCACCGAGACCGTCATTCTGCAAACCGCGAGCCGTTGGACCTGGCACGAGCAGAAGAGTTTCGCCAAAGCCGGTTGTGGGGATCCGTTTCAGGAGCGGACGCAAGCAGAAGCGTTATCGTTGGCGGCTGGCGCATCAGTGGGTTCCAAAAGTCGTCACTCGACAAATCTTATCACCGCGCGGGGGTATTCTCCATGACCTGAGAGCCCAGCACGATTCCATTCTACGCAACCGACGAAGCGCCCGCTGTCGACCGCATCCTAGGCCGATTCGTCGATCACGCCGTTGACCAGTTTGCCGACCCCCGTGATCTCGACTTCGACGCTCATTCCCGGTTCAAGAAACAGTTGCGGCTTGCGATAGCGACCAACTCCGCCCGGCGTTCCGGTTGCGATGATATCGCCCGGCTTCAGGGTCAGGACGGTGGAGGCGTAGGCGATGATCTCGGGAATGGTGATGGCCAGGTCGCTGATCGGCGTATGCTGTTCGCGGTTGCCGTTTACCACGGTGGTCAGGGTCTGGGCCATGATGTCGCCTACCTCGTCCGACGTCACGATCCACGGACCCATGGAGCCTGATCGCTCAAAGCTCTTGCCGGGCCAGAATTGTGTAGTGTGGTTCTGGTAGTCACGAACCGAACCTTCGTTGAAGCACGAGTATCCGAGGATGTGATCCCAGGCGTCCGCTTCGGGGATATGGCGACCGGCTTTGCCGATGACGACGGCGAGTTCACCTTCGTAGTCGAATTCGCGGCTTGCTCTCGGTCGTTCGATCGGTGCTCCATGCCCGACCAGGGAAGACGGATAGCGGGTGAAGATCGAAGGATACTCGGGCTTCGCACGACCCGACTCAAGGATATGCGGCAGGTAGTTGAGACCGATGCACAGGATCTTGTCGGGGTTCGGGACCGGTGGGAGCAGTCTGACTTCCTCCATCGGAACGGGGTCGCCGGTGCCCTTGAGTTCGTCCAGCGCATCAGCTTCCAGAACACTTCTCAGATCGGGATGGCGGTGGGTCAGAATTTTTCCTGCGTCGAGGATCGTTCCACCTTCCTCGGTCCCGAAGGATCGGGTGCCGTCCTTGCGCATGAAGGATACAAGGCGCATGTCTCAAACTCCGTATTGGGGTGTCCGCGCGAGGCGGCGATTGGCTGCAGTCAGTTGAGCGATTTCAGGAAACCTGTCAGGCATTCATCGGCGAACGCAAGCACGGTTTCATCGTCGAGAATCCCGTCCTTGACCTTGGTATTGGCCATGGTGACGACGATTTCCTTGCAGGAGTAAACTTCGGCGAGCGATCCGTTCAGGATATACTTCAGATGTGCCTGCGCGCGCACTCCCCCCAGAGCACCGCCCGACACCGACATCAGGAAGCACGGCTTTCCAAGGAAAACCGAGGCATAGGCCGGTCGGGAGGCCCAGTCGATGGCGTTCTTCAAGACGCCAGGAACACTGTAGTTGTACTCCGGAGCCACGAAGACAACGCCGTCCGACATCCTGACCTGCTCGATGAACGCCAGGACCTCCGGGTTGTCGGTGATGTCGGCGTTGTAGAGTGGCAGCTTGCCTGTATCGGCGAAGACCATCTCGGCACGTCCTTCGAGTCGGCGCACAAGAGCGCGAACGGTGGCGCGAGAGGCGGAGGCGGTCCGCAGGCTTCCGGGAACAAAGAGCAATCGATTTACGGTAATTCCTTCAGGCCGGGGAAAGACGATCATACTTGGCTTCCTGAAACTGGTGGATCTGACAGTTGAAACGCCCGAGATCATTGCGCATCGAATTCGGCGCGCGTTGCCCTATGTGGATGCCGACAAGGTAGTGGTCGCACTTGACTGCGGGTTGAAGCACCTGCCGCGCGACGTGGCCTTCGGGAGGATGAAAGCGATGGCGGACGGTGCCGCCATCGTTCGGGCCGAACTGGGATAGGTCGGGTTCAAAGCGTCAGGATCGTCGAGCCAGTCGTCTTCCGGCCCTCAAGATCCCGTTGCGCCTGGGCGACGTCTTCCAGCGGATAGGTCTGACCGATCCGCACCTTGACGTCGCCGGAGACGACCTTCGCGAACAGATGCCGCGCCATTTCCTGGCAGCGTTGGTGATCCGCGAGGAACGTGAACAGGGTCGTTCGAGTCAGTTTGAGCGAACCCTTGGCCGCAAGGGTCAGCAAGTTCACAGGAGGAACCGGACCGGAAGCATTCCCGAAGGATATCATGAAGCCGAGCGGCTTCAGACAGTCGAGAGAGCCCTCGAAGGTATCCTTGCCGACGCCGTCCATTACGACATCGACGCCCTTTCCGTCGGTCAGCTTCTTGACCTCCGGCACGAAGTCGGAATCGCGATAGTTGATGCAATGCGCGGCACCGTATTCAAGCGCCAGCTTGCACTTCTCTGCCGATCCGGCCGTGCCGATCAGCTCGATACCCTCCGACTTTGCCCATTGGCAGGCGAACAGGCCGACGCCGCCAGCCGCGGCATGAAACAGAACCCGATCTCCGGACGTCAGCCGTGTCACCCTGTGAAACAGGTACTCGACCGTCATGCCCTGCAACATGATGGCGGCACCTTCCTCGAAAGAGACCTCGTCCGGCAGCGGACAGACCTGGGCCGCCGGCATGACGCGCATATCAGAGTAGGCCCCCGGAGGCATCGAGGCATAGGCAGCGCGGTCGCCTTCCTTAAGGTGCGTCACGCCCTCGCCCACCGCCTCGACGATACCCGAGGCTTCCATCCCCATCGCGTGCGGCATCTGCATCGGGTAGAGGCCGCTGCGTTGGTAGACGTCGATGAAATTCAGGCCACACGCCTTGTGACGAATTCGGATCTGACCGGGGCCGGGATCACCGACCGGCCAGTCGGCCAGTTTCAGTTTTTCGGGGCCGCCGGCCTCTTCGATGATGATCGTGCGTGCCATGGGGCCTCCGCTGGTTGGGTTCGGGTGTCGGGTTCGGTGCCGTGTTACGGCATCTCTTTCGGTTCCGCCAATCGACAATCCCTATCTGGCAGGCAACCATCAACAGGTTTCGCCGGGAATGAGGCGAAACCCGAGGTCCATTGCTCGCGGTCGGTCGGAATGGCCGTCATCTTCCGTGGCGAGGATCAATCCCGCTTCAACACCGATGCAGTGGCGCGGAGTCTGTATCGTACAGATGCGTTTGGGCAAAGCTTCGAGAAAATCCAGACCGTTGAAGCCAGCCAACGCGACATCGCCCGGAACCTCTATTCCTTCGGCAAGGCAATGCATCAGACCGCCTGCCGCAAGATCGTCGTTCGAGAAATAGATGGCGTCAGGCTTGTCTCGGTGTGCAAGCACTTCAGCGGTCAGTCGGCGGCCAAGCACCATCGAAGACGGTTCGGACGGGACAAGTTCGCACACCATCTCTGCGCCTGCCTCGCGGATCGCGTCGCGAAAAGCGTTAAGACGTTTGGTCGCGCGCAGGTCGCGTCTGCCCTGGCTGCCGAGATAGGCGAACCGGCGGTATCCTTTCGCAAGCATGTGAAGCGCCATCGTGCGTCCGGCGGCGGACTGTGACACGCCGACACACCAGTCGATCGGATCGCCGTCGGTGTCCATGACTTCGACTACCCGGATGCCCGAGGCGCGGATTGCCGCGCGTGCCGCGCCGGAATGCTCCAACCCGGACAGAAGGATTCCGGTCGGGCGCCAGGACAGAAGGTCGCGCACCAGTTCTTCCTCACGGTCCTGCGAGTACTCAGAAACGCCGAAGACTGGCTGATATCCGTGCGACACCACGGTTTCGTTCAAGCCTGACAGCACCTCGGTGAAGACGCGATTGCCCAGCGTCGGCACGATGACCGCCACAAGTGGCGAGCGGTGCGATCTGAGGCCGATGGCGAGACGATTGTTGACATAGCCCAGCTCGTCAGCGGCCTTGGTCACCCTCTCACGGACCTTCTCGGATATGTAACCTGTTCCGCGCAGGACTCGCGATACTGTCATCTGGCTGACGCCTGCGACGGCGGCCACGTCGTCCATTGTCGGGCGGGGTATGCTGTCGTCGGGCATTTGACTGGCTTTGCTGACTTGCTGACCTGAAGCAATCCGGGTGAAATCGAATCTTGGCTTATGTTTTCGAAAACATAAAGGACTTACTTGTATGTTTAGGTAAACATATAGACAGCAGATTCTGACGAAAGCGTCTGCCCGAGTGGGAGATTCAAATGCCACACAAACCGCGGATTGCCGTTATCGGGCTGGGCTCGATGGGTTACGGCATGGCGAAAAGCCTGCTTAGAGCCGGATTTGCCACCCTCGGCGTCGACGTGAATCCTGCGCAGGTTCAGTCGTTTCAGGCCGAAGGGGGCGATGTTGCGACACTGGACAAGTTAGCGCGGGAACTGGATGCCGTTGTCGTGGTCGTCCTGAACGCCGCCCAGACCGAAGCCGTGCTGTTTGGCAAGAACGGTGTCGTGCCCCTGCTCAGGCCGGGGTCTGTGGTAATCGCCTGTGCTACGGTTTCACCGGAGTTCGCGCGATCCATGGCGGGGCTTTGTGACAGCTTTGGGGTTCATTATCTCGATGCGCCGATCTCAGGTGGATCGGGAAAGGCTGCGGCAGGCAAGCTGTCCGTGATGGCCTCGGGCACGCCGGAGGCATTCGCCGTCGCCAGACCCGTTCTGGGCGCGGTCGCCGAGACGGTGTTCGAGTTGGGTGACGCCGCTGGCGCGGGATCGGCCATGAAGGCCGTGAACCAGCTTCTTGCCGGCGTTCATATCGCGGTCATGGCCGAGGCGCTGACTTTCGGAATGACACAGGGAGTGACGCCGGAGAAGTTCGTCGAGGTCATCAGCAAGTGCGCCGGAACGAGCTGGATGTTGGAAAACCGTTCACCGCATATCGTTGCGGGTGACTATACGCCGCTTAGCCAGATCAACATCTGGCCCAAGGATCTGGGTATCGTGCTGGAGATAGCGAAATCCGCCGGTTTCAGCGCTCCGATCACTGCTGCGGCACTGCAGCAATACATGGTCGCCGTCGGTATGGGCCTTGGCCGCGAGGACGACGCTGCTATTGCCAAGGTCTATGCGCGAAACGTCGGCTTGAAGCTTCCCGGCGAAATGGACGAGGAGTAGCGCCATGACCACGCAACTTGGCTGCATCGCGGATGACTTCACAGGGGCGACCGACCTTGCCGGTCTATTGGCCCGCTCGGGGATGCGGGTCAGCCTGCGGATCGGGGTGCCCTCTGAACCGCCGTCCGATACCGCTCCGTTCGAAGTCATCGCTCTCAAGTGCCGAACGGCGCCCGTGGCCGATGCCGTGGCAGAGACCCGACGAGCGCTGGATTGGCTCAGGTCCGCTGGAGCCACGCAGTACTTCTGGAAATACTGCTCCACCTTCGATTCGACAGCCGAAGGGAATATCGGTCCGGTGGCCGAGGCCTTGATGGACGCTATCGGGACCGACCAGACGATCTATTGCCCGGCCTTCCCGGAGAACGGGCGCTCTGTCTTCATGGGCAATCTCTTTGTCGGGCGACAACCCCTGAGCGAAAGCCCCATGAAGGACCACCCGCTGACACCGATGCTGGATTCAAACCTGATGCGTCTTCTGGAGCCACAAGTGACGCGGCCGGTTGGTCTCGTCGACCGACTGACAGTGGCGCAAGGCACCGGTGCCGTACGGACGGAACTGAAGCGGCTTGGTGCCAGTGGTGTGGCGCACGTCGTTGTCGACGCAGTCGCGAACAGCGATCTGGACATCATCGCCGAGGCATGTCTGGGAATGCCCCTGCTGACAGGTGGAAGTGCCTTGGCGATGCCCCTGCCGGCGTTGTACCGGGCGAAGGGCGTCATTGCTGCAGTCGCAGTGGACTTGGAAAGGTCCGAGCTTCCGACGACGGGCATCGTCCTCTCGGGCAGCTGTTCGGCCATGACAAACCGGCAGGTCGCCGACTATCGCGACAGGGGTGCTGCCACGTATCGGCTTGACCCGGTCGAAATTTCCGAAAACGGACCGGACGCTGCGCTGGATTGGTTGCGAAGTCAGAACCTTGGCGCAATGCCTCTGATTTATGCGTCGGCCGATCCCGCCAGCGTCAAAGCCGCGCAGGCGCAACTGGGAGTGGCTCGCGCTGGCGAGATCGTGGAGCATGCCCTGGCGACCTGCGCAGTCGCCGCACGGGATCGAGGTGCCCGGCGTTTCGTGGTGGCAGGCGGCGAGACGTCTGGCGCGGTGACCAAGGCATTGGGCGTCACGCAACTCGACATCGGGGCCGAGATCGCTCCGGGCGTACCATGGTGCTTCTGCAAGTCGGCCGGAGTTTCTATCGCGCTGACGCTGAAGTCTGGAAACTTTGGCACCGAAACCTTTTTCACCGACGCCTTTGCAAGGCTGGAGGCCAGATGACTTGCGACTCTGACCTGCGGGAGCAAATCTGCATTCTGGCGAAGTCGCTTTTCGATCGCGGGCTCACGCACGGATCGACAGGCAACATTTCGGCGCGCACGTCCGATGGAGGGCTACTGGTCAGCCCGACCGGATCGAGTTTCGGGCGACTTGATCCATCGAGGCTCAGTCACTTGGACGTTGACGGTCGGCTTATCGCCGGAGACCCGCCGACGAAGGAAATGCCGCTGCACTCGGCCTTCTACGATACGCGAAGCGTCGCGGGTGCGGTGGTGCATCTCCACTCGTGCCATGCCGTTGCGTTGTCCATGATGCCTGACGTCGACGAGGACAATTTCCTGCCACCACTCACGCCGTACGGGATCATGAAGCTTGGCAAGGTCAAGCTGCTGCCATTCTTCCTGCCGGGCGATCCGGCGATGGGCGAGGCGGTGCGAGGGCTTGCGGGAAAACGCGCGGCCGTAATGCTCGCCAATCACGGACCCGTCGTGGCGGCCAAGGATGTGGAAGCCGCCTGCACAGCCATCGAGGAACTGGAAGACACTGCCCGGCTGGCAATGATGACGCGGGGCATGTCGCCACGCGGGTTGACCGACGATCAGGTGAAGGCAGTGGTCACGGCGTTCGATGTGGAGTGGGACGGATGAAATTCTCGGCCAACCTGGGGTTCCTTTGGAAGGACAGGTCGTTGCCGGACGCGATCCGGGCCGCAAAAACGGCAGGGTTCGATGCCGTCGAGTGTCACTGGCCTTATGACACTCCGGTAGACGACGTGAACAGGGCGCTGAACGAGACAGGCCTGGCAATGCTTGGGCTGAACACGCGGCGCAGCACTCTGGATGACGGCCAGAACGGGTTGGCAGCACTGCCCGACCGCGTTGCGGACGCACGGTCGAGCATCGACGAAGCGCTTCGTTATGCCGAGGCGATCGGCACCCGCTCGGTTCATGTGATGGCGGGTTTCGCACACGGCGCCACCGCGCACGATACGTTTGCCGCAAACCTGCGCTATGCCTGCACTTGCGCCGAAGCGCTCGACATAACCATCCTGATCGAGCCGCTGAACCGTCACGATGCACCGGGATACTTCCTGCAAACGACGGACAAAGCGCGCGCGATCATCGCCGAGGTCGACCGCCATAACCTCAAGCTGATGTTCGACTGTTATCACGTTGGCCGGACCGAGGGTGATATCGTCACGCGATTGAAGGATCTTCTGCCGATCATCGGGCATATCCAGTTTGCGTCGGTTCCTGACCGGGGCACCCCGGATCATGGCGAGATCAATTTCGCCCATGTCTTCGCCGAGATCGACGCGATCGGGTGGGATCGGCCTGTCGGTGCCGAATACAAGCCTGCGGGCGTTACTTCCACAACGCTTGACTGGATGCAGAAGCTCCGACCTTAACGACGGTCAGTCGTTCGAGAAGGCTATCTGCGCCTTTACCGCCTTCGAGCGATCTCCGGCAGTTTCGAAGGCTTCGATGGCATCGCCCAAAGCGAAGGTATGGGTGATGAAGGGTTTCACGTCGATCAGGCCTTTCCGCATCAGGCTGACGCCGGTGAAAAACTCCCCGTGGAATCGGAAAGACCCTTTCAGTGACAACTCCTTCGCAGTCATCGCCTGCACCGGTAGCTCCATGTCGCCGCCCAGACCCAGTTGGATGATCTGCCCGCCTGGACGAAGCGCGGGGATTGCACCGCGGAGCGCGTGAACAGAGCCGGAGCATTCGATTAGAACGTCGAACGTTCCCTTGTCGGCTTCGAAAGATGTCAGCGCATCGGGTCCGGCTGTGATCACCAGATCCGCTCCCGCCGTGCGGGCCATGTCGAGGGTGAAGTCGGAAAGGTCAGTGGCCACGATCATGTCGGCCCCGGCTCGTCTTGCAGCAAGGATGCAGAGAATGCCGATCGGTCCGCAGCCCGTCACCAGCACGGACTTACCGAGAAGCGGTCCAGCCTGGTTGGTGGCGTGAAGGCAGACCGCCAGCGGTTCGGCCATCGCGGCCTCGCCGGGGGTCAGGCCATCGGCAGGCGCGCATTGCCAGGCTTCGGCCACCAGCATTTCGCGAAAGGCGCCCTGGATGTGCGGGAAAGGCATGGCTGAGCCATAGAACCGCATGTTCAGGCAATGGTTGTACATCGCTTCGCGGCAATAACGGCAGTTGCCACAGGGCCTTGATGGCGAGACGGCGACGAGCTGACCCACACTCAGACCGTCGACACCTTCGCCCAGCTTGACGACGTAGCCCGAGACTTCGTGCCCGAGGACCATCGGCTCTTTCAGACGCACGGTGCCGAAACCACCGTGGTTGTAGTAGTGAAGGTCCGATCCACAGATGCCGCCAGCGGCCATTTTTATCAGGACCTGACCTGGTCCGGGTTCTTCGACGATGGCGTCCTCGACCCTCAGGTCTTTGGCCGCGTGAATGACGATGGATTTCATGGCATTCTCCGTGGGTCCGGGGTGCGATCGCCGGTTGAGGGGACCGTGCCTTACCACCTGTACATCCGCAAGGCCTGGGTGCAGTCGCGCTGCGCGAGGGTCACAAAGGTCTTGCCGTTCCGGTGACGAGGTGAAACCACGGAGCGCATCGAATGAGGGAGCATCGCGCCATGGGACTGGAGATCTTCGACCTTACGGGACGGACGGCGCTGGTGACGGGATCATCGCAAGGCATCGGGATGGCCCTGGCGCGCGGTCTGGCCGGAGCGGGCGCGAAGGTCGTCCTGAACGGGCGGAATGATGGCAAGCTGGCGGACGCCGCCGCAACCCTTCGTGGGGAGGGCGCGACTGTAGCAACGCTGGCCTTCGACGTCACCGATCATGCCGGCGTTCGGGCCGCCATCGACGGCTACGAGGCATCGGAAGGGCCGATCCACATCCTGGTGAACAACGCGGGAATGCAGCATCGCGCACCGCTCGAGGACTTCCCGCCCGAGGAATTCGAGCGCCTTCTGCAAACCAATATCGCAAGCGTCTTCCATGTGGGCCAGGCCTGTGCGCGGCACATGATCAGGCGGAAAGCCGGTAAGATCATCAATATCGCCAGCGTGCAGACCGCGCTCGCCCGGCCCGGCATCGCGCCCTATACTGCCACCAAGGGGGCTGTCTCGAACCTGACCAAAGGCATGGCGACCGACTGGGCCAAGCATGGGCTGCAGTGCAACGCGCTGGCTCCGGGGTATTTCGACACGCCTCTCAACGCGGCGCTCGTGGCTGACCCTGAGTTCTCGGCCTGGCTGGAGAAGCGAACCCCGGCCGGGCGCTGGGGCAAGGTCGAGGAACTGGTAGGAACCTGCCTGTTCCTCGCCTCGGACGCGTCCTCCTTCGTCAACGGCACCACCGTTTTCGTCGATGGCGGGATCACGGCATCGCTTTAGGCTGGACTCATACCCCGATGTAGCGAGACCGCAGTTCCGGGTCGAGCGCCGTCATCGAGCCAGTCCAGACCGTCTGACCGCGCTCCAGTATCACCGCGCGGTCGGCAATGGCGGTGAGTTCGGCGAGCGACTTGTCGATGACAAGGATAGACAATCCCGCCTGGTTTTTCAGCCGGCCTATCGCAGCCCAGATTTCCCTTCGCACTATCGGCGCCAGCCCTTCCGTCGCCTCGTCGAGGATCAGAAGCCGGGGATTCGTCATCAGGGCGCGACCGACCGCCAGCATCTGCTGTTCTCCGCCCGAAAGTTGCGATGCCCGGTGACCAGACCGTTCGGCAAGCCGCGGGAACAGGGTTTCGACACGCGAACGATCCCAGTAGCCCGGGCGCGCGGCAGCCAGAAGGTTCTCAGGCACGGACAGGTCACGGAAGCAACGCCGGCCCTCCGGGACCAACCCGATCCCAAGCCGCGCCACCCTGTGACTGGGAAGGCGGGACAAATCGTGACCGTCGAAGCGCAGCGTTCCTCCACAGGGCAGCATCCGGCAAATCGTCTTTACTGTCGTGGTCTTGCCCATGCCGTTGCGGCCCAGAAGCGCTACGACTTCACCTTCCGCCACATCAAGATCGACGCCGAACAAGGCCTGGCTTGCGCCGTAGGACGCCGTGACCCCCTGAAGCGCCAGAAGTTTCATGCGTCTTCCCCGAGATAGGCTTCGCGCACCACTGCGCTGGCTCGGATCTGATCGACAGTGCCGGACTCGATCACCTGGCCATAGTCCAGAACCGTGATCCGATCAGCCAGCGCGAAGACTGCGTCCATGTCATGCTCGACGAGAAGGATCGGAGCCTCGTCTCTGAGAGCGTCCAGAAAACCGGTCAGTGTCTTCGAGCCCTCCGCGCCAAGCCCGGCCATGGGTTCATCCATGAGGAAGGCTCGCGGTTGCATCGTCAGCGCGACCGCGACTTCCAACTGCCGGCGCTGGCCGTGACTAAGTTCAGCGGTGCGAGCTTGCGCGTGATCCTCCAGGCCGACCCTCTCAAGCGCCTGCATCGCGCGCTCTCGGAGTGCGGTATCGCGTAGGGCCGGACGCCAGAAACGCCAGGGCGAGGACGTTGCGCCGAGTGCGCCCAGCACGGCGTTCTGAAGCACGGTATCCTCCATCGCCAGCGCCGAGATTTGGAATGTGCGCCCCAACCCGGCCCGAGCGCGTTCCCGTGTATCGAGGGAGGTCACATCGCGACCAAGAAGCTCGACCGTACCGGCGTCGGGCCGCAGCGATCCGCAGATCTGCGCGATCAGTGTCGACTTGCCGGCGCCGTTGGGCCCGATGATTGCGTGGATCTCACCTGGGTTCAACGTGATCGACACGTCATCGGTCGCAACGAGCGCGCCGAAGCTTTTGCACAGCTTGCACGTGGCCAGGACGGGATCAGTCACGCGTCACCTCCCTGCCCGACAGAAGCCCGATGAGCCCCCCGCGCGCAAAGAGGACGATGCCAAGCAGCAGCAGGCCAAGCCAAATGTGCCAATAGTCGCTGAGACCCCCCAGAACATGCTCGAGGGCGACGAACAAGACTGCGCCCGCGACCGGGCCGAACAGGCGGGCAACTCCTCCAAGAATCACGAAGACCATGATCTCGCCAGACATTTGCCAACTGAACATCGTGGGGCTGACGAAGCGGTTGAGATCGGCGAAGAGCGCACCGGCAAGCCCCGTGACTGCGCCCGAGATGACGAAGGCAACCAGCTTGAGGCGCGTCGGATCGAGCCCCACTGTTTGGACCCTTTGCGGAACCTGGCGAGCGGCGTTCAAGGCCAGTCCGAAGGGCGCACGCGCAATTCGTGCGTTGAGGAACAATACGCAGCATAGAAGGCCGAAGCACAGGCCATAGAACTGGATCGGTACAAGGGTATTGAGGCCTGGAAAGCTGTTCCTGACATAGATCGACAGGCCGTCTTCTCCGCCATAAGCGGACCAGCTGATCGAGAAGTAGAACAGCATCTGACCGAACGCGAGCGTGATCATGATGAAGTAGACCCCCGAGGTCCGAAGTGACAGCGCGCCGATCACCAATGCCACCAGCGATGACGCGACCACAGCGACAAGCCAGATCACCGGCATGGATTTGGTACCGTGGATCAGGATCGGCCATTCCAGCAGAGGCGAGTAATCCTGCGCGTGGAAGGCGAGGATTCCCATTGCATAGCCGCCTATGCCGAAGAAGGCGGCGTGGCCGAAGCTGACCAGACCTCCGAGGCCCAGCGCGATGTTCAGACCGACTGCAGCCAGCGCGAAGATCACCGCGCGGGTCGCAAGTGTCACCGTGAAGGGTTGGTCTTCCAGATGGGCAGCCAGGGGCACGATGATCAGCAGGGCCAGAAGCGCTGTGTTGACGAAACGCTCCCTGATCATGTGCGCACCCCGAAAAGTCCGGTCGGACGCCAGATCAGTATTGCACCCATGAGGATATAGATTGCCATTGAGGCGAGCGCCGATCCCGCCGAAGTGGCTGTCGCCGGATCGGTGAACAGCTTGAAGAGTTCAGGCAGGAAAATACCGCCGAGGGTGTCAGTGAGACCGACAAGTATCGATCCGACCAGCGCGCCCTTGATCGAGCCGATCCCGCCGATCACGATGACGACGAAGGCCAGGATCAGCACCGGCTCGCCCATGCCGACCTGCACCGACTGGATCGCGCCGACGAAGGCTCCGGCCAGACCGGCCAGACCGGCGCCCAAGGCGAAAACAAGTGTATAAAGCCGGGAGATATCAACTCCGAGAGCGGAAACCATCTCGCGGTCGTTCTCGCCCGCGCGGATCTGGATCCCGATCCGGGTGCGGGCGATCAGAAGCCAGAGACCTGCCGCCACCATCAGGCCCGCAACGATGAGCGCCAGACGATACTTCGAGTACTCGATGCCCCCGGGCAGAGTGATCGGGCCGGACAACAAGGCGGGTACATCCAGGAACAGCGGGAATGAACCGAAAACCCAGCGGGTCCCCTCGGAAAAGATCAGGATCATTGCGAATGTGGCCAGCACCTGGTCAAGATGATCGCGGCCATAAAGCCGTCGGATCACCAGCACCTCGATCACCACTCCGACGATGGCCGACGCCATGAGAGCGGCGCCGAGCGCGAGAAGAAATGAACCAGTCGCAGCCGCAACCGCGGCCGCCGCAAAAGCTCCGATCATGTAAAGCGAACCATGCGCGAGGTTGATGAGCCCCATGACGCCGAAAATCAGCGTCAGCCCCGCGGCCATGAGAAACAGCATGATCCCGAACTGCAAACCGTTCAGGATCTGCTCGATGACGAGAATGATCGGCATGAGGATCTTTCAGAGTCGCGCGGGCGGGTTGCCCTGCCCGCGCGTCGGTCCGATCACATCTTGCAGTCGGCGGCGTAGGCGTCGGCATGGTTCTCGAGCGCCGGGCCGATCAGCCTGTTGGTGTAGACATCGCCTTCCTTGATGACTTCACGTGCGTAAATGGTTTGTATCGGATGGTGGTTCGGTCCGAACGAGAACTCCCCCCTCGTGCTGTCGAAATCGGCCGCTTCAAGAGCGGCACGGAAGGCGTCGGCGTTCGACGGTTCGGCGACTGCCAGCGCGGACAGAAGCAGGTTCGCAGTATCGAAGCCCTGGCTGGCATAAAGAGATGGCAGGCGCCCGTACTCTGCCTGGAAGGTGGAGACGAAAGCCTTGTTCACCTCGTTGTCCAGATCCTTGTTCCACTGGCTGGTGTTGACCACGCCCAGGGCGGCATCGCCTACGGCCTGAAGAATTCCCTGATCGAACGAGAACGCAGGCCCGATCAGCGGCTTGTCTACCCCGCTGTCGGCGTATTGCTTGAGAAACGAGATTCCCATGCCGCCGGGAAGGAAAAAGAACACGCTGTCGGCCTCGGTCGCGCGGATCTGCGCAATTTCGGCGGCGTAGTCAGTCTGGCCGAGTTCAGTGTAAAGCTCGGCCGCCAGATCGCCTTTGAAGAACCGCTTGTAGCCGGTCAGGGCGTCCTTGCCGGCCGGATAGTTCGGAGCAAGGATGAAGCTGTTCCTGTATCCCGCAATGTTCGCATAGGCTCCCGCTGCTTCGTGCAGGTTGTCGTTCTGCCAGGCGACGTTGAAGTAGTTCGGATGGCACCCGGCTCCGGCCAGCTGCGACGGACCAGCGTTGGGTGACAGGTAGACAACCCCCTGGGCTGTGACGGACGGCACGACGGCCATGGCGAGGTTCGACCAGATGATACCGGTCATCACGTCGACCTTGTCGGACTGCATCATCCTGTCTGACAGCTGAACCGCGATATCGGGCTTCTGCTGGTCATCCGCGATAATGACCTCGATGTCATCACGACCGGACTGGTCGATCGCCAGCATGAAGCCGTCACGCACATCGATGCCAAGGCCGGCGCCGCCACCGGACAGGGTAGTGATCATTCCGACTTTGATGTCGGCCAGTCCAGGCGTTGCGGCGAAGGCTGCGAGCGTTGAGGCCAGCAGGAGTTCTCTGAGTTTCACGGCGGTTCTCCCTGTACGTTCCATTCTGTTGATTGCGAAGGCACCGGAGCCTTCGTGTCTGCAAAAGGATTTGAGACGAAACGGACCGGTTTGGCCAGAGCCCGATTGAAGTTCGTCAAATCCCCAGACCGAATTCGGCGACGCGGCCAATCAGGTCTCGTGCTTCGGACCATAGCCCGAGAAAGCCTCCAGCACTTCATCGATCTCAGCTTCGGAGAGCACCACCGGACTCCCGCCTATCCGGCTCAGGAGGTCAGTCCGCGCAAGCATTTCAAGCTCTTCCATGCGCCACAGAGCGCGATCAAGCGTTTCGCCGACTACGACTGCACCATGACTGGCCATCAGGCAGCCGTGACGATTCTGCATGGCGTTCAGCACAGCCTGCGCGAGGCCCTGGTTGCCGAACAGGTGGTACTCGGCCAGCTCGACAGTGTTGCCTCCGAACGCTGCGATCATGTAGTGAACCGCCTCCAGACGGCGCCGCTGCATCGCGATTGCAGTGGCGTGCGGCGGATGCGCGTGGACCACGGCCGTCATGTCCGTTTTGGTGGCAAGCAGAGCGCGGTGAAACCGCCATTCGGTCGAGGGCTTCAGTTGACCCTTCGAAATGGGTTCCTCGCCCAATGGCATCTCGACGATCATGTCGGGTGTCATCTGGTCGTAAGGAACGCCGGACGGTGTGATCAGCATTCGATCACCCACGCTTCCCGAACGGAGCGAGATGTTGCCCGAAGTTCCCTGATTGATCCCACGCGCGTTCAGCCAGCGACAAGCTTCGATGATCGATGCCCGACGGACCGTATCGGAGACAGAGGCCAGCGTTCCTACTCCGCCGTTCCGGCCATCTCGGGGAAGAGGCCGGCCAATCCTTCGGCGCTGGCTTCGCAGACGCCGCGTTCGGTGATCAGTCCGGTCACCAGCCGGTTGGGAGTGACGTCGAAAGCCGGATTGCCGCCCGGAGTGCCGTCTGGCGTGACCTGGACATTTCCAATCCCGCCCGATTCCGTCCGGCCCTGTATGTGCGTCGTCTCCCGCGCGTCCCTTTCCTCGATCGGAATCTCGGCGACCCCGTCTTCCACCGACCAGTCTATGGTCGGAGACGGCAGCGCGACGTAGAACGGAACACCATTGTCCCGCGCCGCCAGAGCCTTGAGGTAAGTTCCGATCTTGTTGCAGACATCGCCGCGTCGCGTTGTCCGGTCTGTTCCAGTGATGACCATGTCGACCAGTCCATGTTGCATCAGGTGACCGCCCGCGTTGTCGGTTATGTAAGTGTGTGGAATCCCGTGGCTTCCCAGTTCCCAAGATGTCAGCGCGCCCTGATTGCGGGGGCGGGTTTCGTCCACCCAGACGTGCAGGTCGATGCCAGCGTCGTGGGCCTGATACATCGGGCTTGTGGCCGTCCCCCAATCGACGGTGGCGATCCAGCCTGCGTTGCAGTGGGTCAAAAGGCGGACAGGTTCGCCCTTGGGCTTGCTTGCGGCAAACTCGCGGATCAGGTGCAACCCATGCTCGCCGATGCGACGGTTGATATCGACATCCTCGTCCGCGATTTCATGCGCCAGCCTTATCGACGCCGCCGCCCTATCCGACGCTGGTATCGGCTTCAACGCATCGCGGCAGCGGGTCAGAGCCCAGCTCAGGTTGATCGCCGTCGGCCTTGTCGCGTTAAGGAATGTCCAAACCCGGTCGATGTTCGCTTCGGACGGATCCAGCTTCATCGCCAAAGCCATCCCGTAAGCCGCCGTCGCCCCAATCAGAGGAGCGCCTCGAACCCGCATCTCGGTGATCGCTGTCGCGAAATCCTCCAGCGTGTCGACCTGCTGGGTGCGGAAGTCGTGCGGCAACCAGCGCTGGTCGATGATCTGCATGGCGCCGGCATTTTCGTCCCACCAGAGCGACCGATAATGCTTTCCGTCGACCTTCACGACATGTTCCTTCTGAGATTCTCTCCGGCGCGTCGAATTATCCTGCTGGAAATGGACACACGAGACGCAGGCTGACAAGGGTGAATCAACTTTGCCGGTGCTCTGCCACCAGTGTCCGAACAATCGGAACGCGTCGGACATCCAAATGATGTCAGGAGGCGGATATCTGACATGTCAGATAGACGTTCAGTCACACATGCGATACAGTGAGAGCGAATCCATGGGAGAGTGTATCTTGGCCAAGTTCGGAATCTCAGTTGCGTTACTGACGCCGTTCACCGAATCCGGCGAGATCGACGCGCCACTCCTTGTAGGCCATGTCAAGAAACTCCTGTCAGAGGGCGCCGATGGAGTCACACTCTATGGCACGACCGGTGAAGGCGCTTCCATCGGACAAGTCGAGCGCGCCGTCGGGATCTCCGCGCTCCGCAATGCCGGAATCTCCGGCGACAAGATCACGCTCGGGGTTTGCGCGACTTCGCTTGGCGATGCGGTCGTTCAGGTCGAACAGGGCTTGGAGCATGGCGTCACTCAATTCCTTCTGTTGCCACCATTCTATTTCAAGGGATGCAGCGACGACGGCCTTTTCGATTGGCATGCCGCGCTCTTCCGACGCACGGACCCGAAGGCTCACTTCATTCTTTATCACATTCCACAGGTCACCGGCGTTCCCTTGTCGCCCAGGCTGGTCGAACGTCTGTTTGCCGCTTTTCCCGAGCGTATTCGGGCGATCAAGGACAGCTCCGGCGACTGGGACAATGCCTTAGCCCTGCTTCACCTGGGCAGCCTGACTGTGCTTGTGGGCGACGAACGTTTGCTGCACCGGGCTGCGGCCCTGGGGGCCGGAGGAGCAATCACGGGGATGGCTAATCTTTATCCGGCTCGTATGAAGCGACTGTTCGAAACCGCGACCGAGGACAAGGCGCTCTCGGACGAAGTTTCGCAGATCGTCGCAGGGCCCGTCATTCCGGCGCTGAAGGCTATCCTGGCGACGCGAAACGCCGAGCCAGCCTGGGAACGTTTGCGCCCGCCGCTGACAGCGCTCGACGCCGAAGCGCGCGCGGCAATTCTGGCACTGCGCGCACAGGTCGCCTGAGATGTCCGAACCCGCGACCAGACTGCGCGATCACGCCTATTCCAGCTTCACCGAGATGCTGCTGTCGCGTGATATCCAGCCTGGTCAGTTCGTGTCCCAGCGCGAACTCGTCGACCTGACGGGCATGCCGCTGGGCGCCATCCGGGAGATGATCCCTAGGCTGGAAGCCGACGGACTGATCCGCACATCGCCGAAGCGCGGTCTTCAGATACTGTCTATCGATCTCGACCTGATCCGAAACGCTTTTCAGCTTCGTCGCATCATCGAGGGGGAGGCCTTCGCGGACTTCTGTGAAACGGCGAGCGACGAAGACATCAGTCGCATCCGCGAAGAGCACAAGACGATCCGCGACGAGGCCAAACGAGGCGTGACACCCGACCTGCTGAGCCGCGCCCAGAAAATGGACTGGGCGCTGCACGATCACGTCGTGGATCACATGGGAAACCGGATCATTTCGGACATTCACCGGATCAACGCGCTCAAGATCAGATTGATACGGAACGCAGACACGCGGATGCTGCCTGAACTTGTCGTGTCCGTGATGGAGGAGCACATGAAGATCGTCAAAGCCCTGGTCGCCCGTGACAAGGCCGCGACGGTCGCAGCGATACACGCCCATATCGACAGTGCCAAAAGGAGGGCTCTGGGCGTTTGAACACCCCGGAGGGGGATAAATGGGGGAAGCCCCGCACAGTGGAGGAAAACTACATGAAATTCACGTTTACCCGTCGGTCGATAGCAGTTCTGACTGCTGCGGCCATTGCTATGCCGGTCATGGCGCAGGACAAGATCACGCTTCGCATGTCCACGCCTGCGTCCGAGACCGACCAGCGGTCAGTTGCCCTGGCCGAGGTGTTCGGACCCGCGGTCGCGGAGTTCGCCAACTACGAGCCGCACTATAACGCCTCGCTTGTCGCGCAGGGCTCGGAGCTTGAGTCCATTGCCTCGGGCGATCTGGAAATGTCGATTGCCTCGGCACAGGAACTGGCAACTTTCTTCCCCGAATTCTCGATCTTCGCGACCGGGTATGTACACCAGGACGCGGCTCACCAGGTGGCCGTATTCAACGACCCGCTGATGGACTCGTTCAAGCAGACGGTCGAGGATGAACTCGGCGTCAAGCTTCTGGCAGTCATGTACCTGGGACGCCGTCACGTGAACCTGCGGCAGTGCAAGGACGAGCTTGAGGTGAAGACACCCGCCGACCTGGCCGGTGTGAACCTGCGGATGCCGGGCACCGACGCCTGGCAATTCCTGGGCAAGGCACTTGGTGCGAACCCGACGCCAATGGCTTTCACCGAGATCTATACCGCTCTTCAGACCGGCTCGGTCGATGGGCAGGACAATCCGCTTCCGACAGTCGTGGACGCCAAGTTCTATGAGGTGACCTGCCAGATCGCGCTGACATCGCATCTTGTCGACCTGAACTATGTCGCTTTCTCGAAATCTGTCTGGGACGGTCTGACGTCCGAACAACAGGCAACGGTGCAGGAAGCGGCAGAAGCGGCGGCCGAGTCCGGTCGCCAGAACCAGCTTGCAAAGGAAGAAGAGCTTGTCTCGTTCCTGCGCGAGAACGGTCTTGAAGTCTACGAACCCGACCTCAAGGCATTCCGCGAGCATGTTCAGGCCCAGTATGTCGGCTCGGAATTCGCCGCGTCCTGGCCTGATGGCGTTCTCGAGAAGATCAACTCCCTCGGTAATTGAGCGACAAGCGGCGGGCGGCTAAGGCTGCCCGTCCATTTCCAACCGGGATATCCGACATGACACGCACGCTGTCTATCTTGCGACGCGCGGCTGAACTTTTCGTCGGCACGCTGATGGCGTTGATGTTCCTGACATTCGTTCTTCAAATCACGGTCCGATACACGGCGCGCCTGCAATGGGTGACCGAAGCCTTGCCCTTCCTGGAACCCTCGCTGTACGGCTGGACTTTGGAATTTTGCCTGTTGCTCTGGGTCTGGATCATCTTTGCCGGATGCGCGTTCGTCGTCCGGGATCAAGACCATGTCACTTTCGATGTTCTTTACAACCATGTGCGCCCGTCGGTGAGGCGCTGGTTCATCATCATCGGAGGTATTGCGGTTATCGTCGGACTTCTGGCGTCACTTGGACCCACATGGGACAGGTTCCATATCCTTCGGTTGAAGAAGACCGCCACTCTGTCGGGACTGTTCGGTGACTGGATCCGAATGCGGGACATTTACATCGTTTATGCCGTTTTTCTTGTCGCGGTGCCAATTCGTTATGCCTGGGCCGTCTGGAACGCCATTCGCGGCAGCTATGGTCAACCGGTACACCATGGCCAGGGGCGACTGGACGAATGAGCACCGAGTTCCTTCTCTGCATCGGCGCGATCTTTTTCCTGGCAGGAATAGGCCTTCCAATTGCCTATTCGATCCTTGTTGCATCGCTGGTCTACCTTGCCGCCGCGGGTCAAAGCATCGGCATCGCAGGCAAAGTTCTGATGGACGGGCTTTACCAAAGTTTCATCCTGCTGGCCGTACCGCTGTTCATTGTGGCGGCGAACATCATGAATGCCGGTACGATCAGCGACAAGCTGCTGGGCTTCTGCGTAGCACTGGTCGGCCGTTTCCGCGGAGGGCTGGGACATGTCAACGTCGTTGCCTCGCTGATTTTCTCCGGAATGTCCGGCTCGGCGGTCGCTGACGCGGCTGGAATCGGCAAGATCATCATCCAGATGATGACCCGCTCGGGCCATTACACGCGTGGCTACGCGGCTGCGATCACGGCGGCCTCGGCGACCATCGGCCCCATCATCCCGCCGTCGATTCCAATGGTGCTCTATGCGCTCGTCTCAAATACCTCGATCGGCTACCTGTTTCTGGGCGGCATCGTACCGGGGATCTTGATGGGTGCGGTCCTGATGACGATGAACACGTGGATCTCGCACCGGCGCGGGTTTCTTTTGGAAGACCCAGTACCGCTTCGCGAGCTCCCACAGAAGACACTGACCGCATTCCCTGCCCTGCTGATGCCGGCGATCCTACTCTATGGCATCTACGGAGGTGTGACGACGCCGACCGAAGCGGCAGCCGTCGCGGCTTTCTACGCGCTGTTGCTCGCCGCCATCTTCTATCGTGCCCTGAGCGTTCGGGCACTTGTCGACATCCTTGTCGAAAGCGCCCGGTCCTCGGCCGCCGTCGGCCTTGTCATCGGCGGTGCGCTGATCCTGAATTATGTGGTCGCTTCGGAGAACATTCCAACCATCCTGGCAGCCAAGCTGGTCGACCTGGACGTGCACCCGCTGGTTTTTCTACTCGGCGTAAACATCCTGCTGCTGCTTCTGGGCTGCGTTCTGGATGCGACGACGATCATTCTTGTGATCATTCCGCTGTTCTTGCCGACATGCCGCGATCTGGGAATAGACCTTGTCCACTTTGGCGTTGTGGCCGTAGTGAATTGCATGATCGGGCTTATCACCCCGCCCTATGGCATTCTGCTGTTCGTTATCAACGCGGTTACGCGCATCCCGCTGGCAGAAATCATAGCTGAAATCTGGTTGTTTCTGGCCGTCCTGATCGCGGCGCTGGCAGCGATGATCCTGTTCCCGGAAATCGTCCTCTGGCTGCCACGGACTTTCGGTTACGCCGGCTGAAGCCGTTGCCGCCCCGTATCAGGCTTTCAGGAGCTTCAAAATTGCGGGTTGCTTGCGGGGCTCCTTCGCAAGCTCCCGCAATAGAATGGAAAGTTCTTCTTCCTTCACCAGTCGCGCCGCCTTCTTGGGCGAAAACCAATGACGCCGACGATGTTTGCGTTCCTTCCATCGCGGCTTCAGTTTCTCGACGAACATCGGGTAAACGGTCACGCGCGACCTGAGCTTCAGGGTCTTCTTCTTCTTGATGTAGTGGTAGACGCCGATTTTCTCTTTCGAGACGTACCCGACTGCCCCCGCCTCCTCCAGCGCTTCGATTTCAGCCGCGGCCCATGGTTTCTTGCCGCTCATGTGCCAACCCTTCGGCATGACCCAGCGACCGGTATCGCGGGACGTGACCATCAGGACGCGAAGCTCTCCCTTCCTGTCCCAACGGATCGGAAGCGCAGCGATCTGATGGACTAGATCATCGGGTCCGGACATGGGCATTTCCCGTCGTCATGGTTCTTGTTCTGGCAGAGTAGGACGTCTGCCAAACGGTACGGAAATTTCAAGCGACGATGTTGGATCATCAGAGTCGTCGCGCGCCTTTATGCGATTGCCGTCGAGCTCCAATGCAAAGCAACTAGCGCGCGCCGCTTACGTTCAGAAATGCCGAGTACAGCGATGTCGTTCCGCAGATGAACAGCCGGTTTTTCTTCGGGCCACCGAAACAGACATTGGCAACCAGTTCCGGGATCAGGATCTTGCCGATCATGTCGCCTTCTGGGGTGTAGCAGTGGACGCCGTCCGCCGCCGACGTCCAGATACGTCCGTCACGGTCCAGTCGGAAACCGTCGAACAGACCTTTCGTGCAAACCGCGAAGACTTCTCCGCCAGAGAGCGTCCCGTCTGCGGCCACCTTGTGCCGCCGGATGTGCTTGGGTCCGTCAGGGTCGTGGCTGACGCCGGTATCCGCGATGTAAAGCAGGCTTTCGTCGGGGGAGAAGGCCAGCCCGTTCGGCTTGACGTAGTCGTCGGCTACGATGGAGATATCGCCCGTGTCGGGGTCGACCCTGTAGACGTGGCAAGCGCCGATCTCGCTTTCGGCACGTCCACCCTCGTAGTCCATCAGGATGCCGTAGGGTGGGTCGGTGAACCAGATCGAACCGTCGGATTTCACGACCGCATCGTTCGGAGAATTCAGGCGCTTTCCCTGATAATTGTCTGCAATCACCGTGATGCTGCCGTCGTGTTCGGTGCGGGTGACGCGCCGGGCTAAATGTTCGCAGGTGACCAGTCGCCCCTGCCAGTCGACCGTGTTGCCGTTCGAGTTGTTCGATGGCTGGCGGAAAACCGAAACCGACCCGTCTGTATCGTCCCAACGCAGCATCCGGTTGTTGGGAATATCCGACCAGACAAGGTACCGCCCAGCGGCGAACCAGGCAGGGCCCTCCGACCAACGGGCACCTGTCCAGAGCCGCTCGACCCGCGCATGCCCGATCAGGCACGATTTGAACTCCGGTTGGAGGTGCTCAAACCCGGATCCTTCGATCATTCCGTACATCGGCTTTTTCTCCTGTCCTGCAATCCACCGTTCCACCCGCAGAACCTAGCAGCCGCATTGCCCGACGCCAGCACTTGTTGACATCAGCCCATAGTGGAAACGGGGACGCAAGCGCCCCCGTTTCTTCAACCGGCCGATTGGCCGTCCGTCCGGGAGGACGTTACTTGCCCCAGATCGTTGCGTAGGCTTCACGATAAGGGCTGTCAGGATCGAAGCTGTTGCTGTCGCCCATCTTCCCGAGACCTTCCATCGTCACCAGCGCGGGAGCCGTGATGTAGCCCGAGCAGGCCTGGCCCTGAATTGCACGGTTCAGCTCGTCCACCAGTTGCCAGCCTTGCAGGTTCAGAGGTTCGGCGACCGTAATGGTCTGGTACTGTCCGCTGCGAATACGTTGAAACGCAGCTTCCGATCCGTCGCCGGCGGATCCCGCCTTGGGTGACCCGTCTCCGTCGATGCCGGCCGCGGCGAGCGCCGGACCCATGAAGTCGAAGTACAGGTCGTTGATCGCCAGCGCGTGGGTCCAGCTGTCACCATACTTCTGCAGCAGGCTTGTTGTCAGCGGACCCATCCGGGTCGAGGTGTCGGCAATGGGAGTATCGACGTACTCGAGCACCGTTCCGCCCATCGCTTCGATGGTCTCCTTGATGCGGTCGGCCTTGTCGATAGCGATCTGATAGGTCGAGTCCGTGAAGATCACCGCGCCAATGGCATCTCCACCGTCCTCCATCGCCCATTTCGCGGCGACCTCGGAGACGGTCATCGCGTCGGTCGAGACGTTGGCGAAGATGCCGCCCGGCGCGTCGCAGCCGATTTTCGGGCCAGAATGCCAGGACACCATCGGGATTCCTGCGGCGGCCACACCTTCCAGCGCCGTCTGTTGTTCGACTGCGTCGAAGCCGTTGATGATCAGCCCGTCGGGTTGCAATGCCAGAGCCTGCCCGATTGCCCCGGTGCGGCCCTGAACAGAACCGGCTCCGTCCAGAACGCGCACGTCCCAGCCGATTTTTGCCGCGGCCTCTTCGACGCCATTGGTGACACCAAGGATACCGCCGTTCTTCAGGTCGGCGGCGAGGACAACTATCGTCTTGCCTTCCGCGGCCACCGGACCGGACGTCGGCCCGTCGAAAGGTGTCTGAGCCAGGGCCGGCAGGCCAAGGCCCACCAGCATCGTGCTGGCGAGAAGTGTATTCAGGAAAGTACGTTTCAGCATGGTTTCCTCCCAATAGCTGTTGAATGTTTATTTTGTCAACGGCGGAGACAAATCCGACCATGTGGCGGCGCAAATCCAGGCCATTGGG
>CAZRNL010000002.1:0-1726 GCA_964601395.1 uncultured Silicimonas sp.
CATTGAGATCCTGCAGGAGAATACGGGACGGAACCAACGGGACTTCGCTCTGCCGCTTCCCGTTCGGCTGCCAGCCGGCCAGTTCCTTCACGTGCTGAGAGGTGATCTTCTTGCCGTCGCAGTTACGGATAGCGGCCTCGAGCAGTATCCTGATCGAAACCGGCAACCGAGAGATCCTGCCTGCTCCGCGACGCTCCAGTTCGGGCAGAGAATGAAACGCGCCGACGCCGCCATCTGGCAGGTCGAACTCCTCCAGCACATCGAACTCTGCTTTCGGGGCGTCGAGCATCGGTCATCCCCTCCCAGGATGGTCTGCACCCTGCAGCCTGTCCGGCTGTCTTGGGTCAGACCATGTCTAACGAGGGCAGGAAGCCGCGGGCCAATACGCGTGCTGGGATAGGCACCAAAGAAAAACTATGGGGCCGCTCAGCCGTGCTGGCGGTCGCCCTGGGCGACGGATCGGAGAATGTCGACGAATGCGGACAGGGCCGCCGACTCCACCACGTCGGTGGGTCTGATCAATTCGGCCGAGAGCTGCTGAATGGGGTATATGGGGCGGGCGACAAGGCCGGGCGGCTGGATTGCCGCAAAATAGAAGGGTTCGACCAGAGCCAGGCCGACCCCTTGGTGAACCAACCGGATGGCGGTGATGGTCTGGCTGACCTGCAGCGACAGATTCGGCTGAAGCTCGAATTCGTCGAACAGGTTCTCGACCTTGGCGCGCAGCCAATCGCCATCGTCATAGGTGATGAGCGTCTCACCTGCGAGATCCGACACCTCGACATGGCTCCTGGCGGCGAATGGATGGTTTTCGGGCATGACGCAGATCATCGCGCCCCTGGCCAATTCCTCTGTCTCGAGCCCACTGCTGACAATCTCGCCGTAACAGACTCCGAGGTTGAGTTCGCGCGCCAGAACACGCTCGATGATGTCGGGGGTCTGCAGCGAATGGATGGTGACATCCACCTCGGGATGGGATCGGGCAAAGATCGAGACCGCGTCGACGATATAGCCATTCGACAGCGCCAGCGTGCCGGCGACGTTGACGCGCCCGAGCCGACCCTTCGCCAGCGCGCGTGCGTTCTGGCTGACCCGATTGACCCTGTGGAAGATGTCCGAGATCTCGGGGAAAAGCGCCTCTGCCTCGGGCGAGGCCTTCAGCCGCCCGCCCGCCCGTTCGAAAAGCTGCATGCCCAATTGCGCTTCGGTATGCTGCAGGACTGTGCTGACCGAGGGTTGCGACACGTTCAGCAGCTTGGCCGCCCCTGTCACGGATCCGGTCTGCAGGATTGCATGCAGCACCTCGATCTGTCGCAATTTCATGAAGACCTCCAAAGCACCTACCCGGCATGATCACCCGCCAAACGCAAAGCTGCAACACGTCTCGGAACGCCAACTGCGACCGACTACCGGATCAATCCCACCGGAGTGGTCGTGTCAGGCTTCGGTGAATGCACGGTCGCTGAGGGCGCGAACGGGTTTGAGCAGGTACGAGAGCACCTTCTTGCTGTCCGAGAGGATGTCGGCCGTGACTGTCATTCCCGGCAGAACGCGCCTGTTGGCAAGGTGGAGTGCGGTTCCGTCGTCGGGGAGCGCGATCGTTACCCTGAAGACGGAAAGCCCCTCTGAGTTCTCGTAGCTGAAGGGCGATATCGACGCGACTTCTCCCAGGATTTCACCGTAGCGCGTGAAGTCGTACGAGAGCACCTTGAGACGTGCCTGCATG
>CAZRNL010000002.1:1736-24221 GCA_964601395.1 uncultured Silicimonas sp.
ATGTCTGGGGTCTCGACCCACCCGGTGATCGTCGATCCAGAGCGCATCGGTGATGCGTGCCTGCATGCCCAGCTCAATTGACCCTATCCGGTCGGCTGAAACCTCGATTTCCGCCTCGACATTCTCGTGATCGGGTACGATCTGAGCGATGATGTCTCCAGCGGCGACGACTTCGCGTGGATGCGAAACGGCGATGGACATGATGGTTCCGCTGACTGTCGCCGTCACTTGCGCGCGGGCGATCCTGGACTCGATCTCGGCCTTTGTGACGGCGACGTTGACAGATTTTTCTTCGATCTCGGACCGGCGCAACGCGGCTTCGCGCTGCCGCCTCGCCAGCAGTTCGACTTTCTGAAGCCTGTTGGTCTCAAGCGCGGTCCGTTGAGCCAGTATCTCTGCCCCGACCGTAAGCATTGTTCGTTCAGTCTGCAGCACTTCACGCGCAAGCTGTTCGACGGCGTTCCGCGCGATCGCACCGCTTTTCTGGCCGGCCCGGTTGCGGTGCAACTGGTCGCGCATGAGGTCAAGTTCGGTCGACAGACTCTGCTGGCGCGCATTCAGGACATCGATCGTCGGCAGAATCGATCTGCCAGCCAGATCGATAAGGTCGAGCTGTGCCTTCAGATAGGATTGCTCGGCCCAGAAGAGAAGTTCCTCGCCCGAGAGCTCGTCCAGTCTGTCGAATGCCGGAATGGTCCCTTTGCCCTCGAGGACGAAGGTGATGCGCCCGAATTCGGCGGCCAGTGCCTGGTGTGTGGCTTCCAGCTTTTCCAGTTCTCTCCCGAGCGTAGCCGTGTCGAAGGCAAGCAGTCGCGTTCCTACCTTGACGCGCTGTCCGGCGGCAACGTCGAGCGTCGCGACAATGCCCCCATCGGGATGCTGTACCTGTTCGAGCAGTGCCTGTGTCCTTATCAGGCCCTTGCCGGTCGTGATTTCATTGACCGGTGTCATCGCGGCCCAATACAGCAACGTCCCCAGGGCAGTCATGATGGTGATGATGAGTGATCTCGCAAACCTACCCTCATGGGCCTCCGGCAAATAGGTGCTGGCGTCCAGATCGAGATAGCGGGCACGATTCCCGTTGAGTTGCCGGATCATGCGCTGGCCCTTTCAAGTGTGGCCGTGTCGATCATCCGGGCGGTGCCTGCGTTGAGGATGATCACAGAATCGGAACGCCGGACAAGGCTGGGGCGGTGAGTGACGACGACGCTTGTCATTCGCCCCCGCCGTTTCTCGATAGCCTCGACGAGACGCGCCTCGAGAAACGCGTCCAGGTGCCCTGCCGGTTCATCCAGCATCAGAACGACCGGATCGGTCAGCAATGCTTGCGCGACGGACAGGCAGGTCAGCACACCCGGCGAAAGCAAGGCGTGGTCGACCGATGGGTCGAGACGCGTCTCAAGGCCGTCCGGCAGGCTCGCAATCCAATCTTCCAGCCCCAGCTCGCCCAGGACTTCCGTCAGGCGCACGGTGTCCGCATCCGGGTCGGCAAGACGCAGATTCTGCGCGACGGAGCCATAGAAGAAAACCGGTTTCTGCGAGACATAGGATATGTTTCGCGCCCGAAATCCGCGAGACAACTGGGTCAAGTTGAGGTCGTTGAACATCACCGCTCCGGCTTGGGGTGCCAGATGACCGGCAAGGACGCGAAGCAGCGTCGTTTTCCCGGACCCGGACTTGCCGGTGACAGTGACGAAGGCGCCATGGAGAATGTCCAGATTGACACCAATCAGCGCCGGGGCAACGGATTTCGGATGTCGCAGGACGACGCCGCGCACCGACAGGTTGCCAGGCACTTTGGAGTGCAGACAGCCCTCGCCGCTGTCGTCGTCTTCCTCAATCCGCATGAATGCATCGATCTGCTGAAACAGACGCGACACGTCCTGAAGTTTGGGAAGAATCTGAATTCCCTGCTGGACCGGAGCGAAGAGCCGCCATGTCAGAATTGTCACTGCCACCAGCGACCCGCCGGTCAGCGATTCCCGCACGACCAGTACCGCCCCGAACCCGATGACCGAAGCCGCTGCAATCGGAAGGCTTGCCTGTGAAAGCGTGTCGAGCCCTTGGATCAGCGATGAAAGGCGGCGCCGGGCTCGCGCCAGATCGCGCACCCTTGCATCGACTTGCGTGGTCCAGACATGCCCGAGACCCTCTCGCCCGATGTGACGCCGATGTTCGAGGACGTCGAGCAGCATGCGGTTGAGCAAGCTTTGCGCCCCGCCCTGAACGCGCGTCTCGCGACGAATGGCAGGCGCGAGAAGAAAGGCTGCGCAGATGAAAACGCTGGCATAGCCGGCAAGGAGCAGCGCCAGGGGCCACGAGATCATCGCAACGGTCATCAGCAGGAGCAGGGCAAGCGGAAGCTCCAGCATCAGAAGCATGGCCGGTCCTGCAAAGAGATCACGGATCGACTCGAACTGGCGGAGACGGGAAAGCTGATCACTGAGCGGCGCGCCTGTCGTCATCGCCGGAGGAAGTCTCAGAAGTTTGCCCAGGAGGGCGCTTCCGAGAACATACTCCAGACGTCCCGAAACCCGCCCGACGATATCGCCGCGAATGCGGCGGAGCGCGAAATCGAAGGCGAAGACAAGGGCGAGGCCCACAAGAATTCCGGCCAGGGTCGCGCGATTCCTTGTGGGGATGACCGTGTCGAAGATCGCCGTGATCCCGAAGGCGATGAGGATGGTGGTGAAACCGGAGAGAACGGTCAGACAAAGCATCAGCTTTATCTCTGGGACGAAGCGTCGGATTGTCTCGCCGACCCAGTCTTGTGGCATGGAACGCGTCGAGTTGACCGCATCCGTGCCGGAGGGTCGTTCAAACCGAGCAACCTGGTACAGCTGGTCCGGCCGGACACGGCACAGGCTTTCGCCGTCTTCACCGGGCCTGAAAAGTTCGCCGCGGCGTCGGTTGCGGCGCAGCAGCCAAAGCCGGTCTCTCTCATCGACAATCAGGGCACCCGGTCCCTGTGCCGAGAGATTGCGGCCTGGCACGAGACAATTCGTGCTGTAGAATCCGAGCGCCAGAAGCGTGGAGCGGAATGCGTTCACGCCAAAGGTCTCGGGGAAGTGCGGCAAAGCACCGGCCAACTGGCGGGAGTCAGCGGTCCATTCGAGCCGTTCCAGGAGAACCATGAGAAGTTGGGCGGTCTCGGGGTCGAAAGCCTGTCCGCAGAGGCGGCCCGAGACGAGCCCGTCATAGAGATCATCCAGACGGAACAGCTGTTCGGCGGTCGGGGGAATCTCGGACGGCGCTGAGCGATCTGCAACCACGACTGTCATCGCGCGTGTTCCCGTTCTCGGGTTTCGTGAACAAAATCCTTGAGATCAAAAGTTCTGGAGGCGAGCCGCAGGTACGAGGGTCGGTTGGAGACAAGTACGATCAGGCATTCGGATTGCCTTTTTCGAAGAATCTGGAGGAGGCGGGCGTCAGCATCGCGGTCGAGTGCGCCGTTCGCCTCGTCAAACAGAATGACATCGGGATCCGAGACCAAGCCACGAACTATCGCGACGGAGTCGGTCAGCGATTTTGGCAGTCCGGTCCTTGCGTTCGGTCCGACCCGCAGCCCGTAGCCGTCGGCACTTTTCGATATCGCCGCGTCGATCCCGATGTTCTGCGCCAGTGCGATGGCGCGGTCCCTGAAAAGCTTCGGCTGAAAAGCCGTCAGGTTCTCGATCAGAGAGCCTTCCATCAATGCGTTGTCGGGGCTGAGCAGCTTGATCCGGCTGTGCCGATCCGCCAGCGCGTAGTCGGTATCTGGCCACCCGTTGATCAGGAGTGATCCACGCACCAACGCGATCTCACCGGCCAGAAGGCGCAGAAACAGGCTTTGCACCTGTCTGTCCGAACCCGTGACGGCAACACACTCGCCGCGCCGGATCGTCAGGTCGAGCCCGACAAAAGCGGTGCCCAGGACAGCATCGGGAAGAGTGGAGATATCCGACAAGGTTAGTTCTTCGACCTTGCGAAGCTTCGTCAAGCCGTCGATTCTGGGCGGCATCGACAGGATCTTTGCAAGATCGGTTTGCGTCTGCCGCAAGTTGTCCGATCCGGCAAGATAGGCCTCGACCCGCAGCACTGGCTGGATGATGCGCCCGGTCAGCAGCACGATAGCGGCAAGTGATCCTACCGAAATCTCTCCTTTAATGACCATCAGCGCTCCGATGGCGGCGACGAAAAGAGGTGTCAGGGTTCCGATGGTCGCGGTAAATCCCTGTGCCAGCTGGATGGCTCTTGCGGTATCCCCGCTTATCGAAGCTGCATTTGCCAGCAGCCGTTCATAGCGCCTGAGCATGAAGTCTTCGATCCGAAGGGTCTTGACGAAATCCAGACCGCGCAGCACCTCCGAAAGGAAACTGTGTCGCCGCTCTTCGTTGTTGCGCCGTCGGGTCTGGTGGATGAGGACACTGCGCCGCGCAACCCTCAGGACGAGAAAGGCGAAGGCCAGCAGCACGAAAACGGACGCCCCCAGAACGGGTGAAAGGAGTGCAATCACGGCAAGGAATAGAAGAGCGAACGGCAGATCGAGCGGGTCGAGTGCTGCGCTTCCGACGTGCATGCTGCGAAGCCGCTCGATACCCGAGATGCAGCTGTAGAGGTGACCCTGGCTGAACCGGGCTTCGCGGGCCGGATCGGACTGGAGAAGGGCGTTTACGGCGGCCGGATAGGCAGCGCGTTCGAAGCGTTCGGCGGCCAAATCGAGAATGTGCCGACGCGCGGCGCGAAGAATTGCTTCTGCGATGATCGCACCCACGACCATCAGACCCAGAGCGACGAGCGTTTCATAGCCGCGGTTCGGAATGACCCGGTCGTAGATATGGATCATGGCCATGGGGAGCGCGAGCGACAGGAGATTTGCGCCGAAGGATGCGGCGACCACTACCGGATCGCGCCTGGACGAAATGAGAATTGAATCAGCGTGCACGCCACTGTCCGAAATCAATGAGTTCGACGGGACACTACCTTTCAACTGTAGAAAAAATAGTTAATTCGGGTAATGGCTTAGGAAGGTTTTTCCGGAATTTGCCGCCAACTAGAAAGTAATCCTCTCGATGCCGGAAAAGTCGATGGTTCCCCCGGCATCGAAGGTGATGACTCCCGCGGCGTCCGTCGACAATTCGATCGAATCGAGTGTCTTTCCGACGAACTTGGAATTGTCGTCGAGAACCATTGTCCAGCCCTCGCCGTCAAGGACATTTCCCGAAAGAGTGTAAGCGCCGGACACGTCGATAAGCTCGATTGTGTCGACCCAGTCGCTGCCGCCCTTGACCACGTCGCTCCCCTCGAGCGCGCTGAAGACGAACAGGTCATTGCCGGTCCCGCCTTGCATCTTGTCATTTCCGGCCCCTCCGAAAATGGTATCGTCTCCCGACCCGCCGACAAGCCAGTCATCGCCAGAACCACCGAACAAGATGTCGTTGTTCTGTTCACCGTAGAGAGAATCCTCCCCGTCGCCTCCGATCAGTGTGTCGTTGCCTTCCCAACCTAGCAGGACATCCCGACCTTCGCCGCCCCGAAGCACATCGTTGCCCGTCCAGCCATCAAGGTAGTCGTCGCCGGCGCCGCCGTGCATGACGTCGTCCCCGTGTCCACCGTCCAACCAGTCATTCCCGCCGCCGCCATCGAGACTGTCGTTGCCATCGTCGCCCATGAGCGTGTCGGCCCCCGAGCCGCTGGTCAGGGTATCGTCTCCTGCACCTCCCGACAGGCGGTCGCCCGACGAGATGATACCCGAGGTTTCAATATCCTTGATCTCGTTTCCGGACAATTGGCGGTCGAATACAGCGAACTCGTCGATGGTCCCCGAGAAGAAATCCCGAAGATTGTCGGCTGTGCCGTCGCCGCTCACACCCTGGTCCGCGCCAATGGTCCAGGGTTCCGAATTTCCTGCTATTCCACCTGTGTAGGCAAGCGCATCGACCTTGTTGCCATCAAGAAAGAGTTGGGCACCATCCGCGCCGAACGTGACCGCGATATGAGTCCATTCACCTACGATGACCGATCCGGCGTCCGAGCGAAGATAGGTGTTGTCGGTCGCGGATTGCAGGCGGACTTCGATAGACCCGTCGGACAAGAGCCACGCCGTCAGATGCCCGCCACCGTCAAAGTTCATCGAATCCCGCGAGAATATCGTCTGGCGACCCGAAAGAATGTCGGTATTGAACCGGACCGAGACCGTTCCCTCCGTCATCTCGAAGGCAGCGTCCGCCGGAATTTCCACGTAGTCTCCGCGACCGTCCAGGACGAGGCCGTTGCCATCACCGTTCCACCCGGTACCGCCGATCTTTGCGTCGCCTCGGAAGGCGCCGTCACGGTTGTTCTCGCTTGAGTCCGTGGCGAAAGAAACGTCGCCGTCGAAATTGAGGAGCGCGAGTGCATCGTCCGCCAGAGAGCCCCCGCCGTCGATCACGTCGTTGCCGTCGCCACTGTCGATCTTGTCCGCACCGTTGCTTCCGGTGATCTTGTCCTCTTCAGAGGTGCCCTGGACGGCAACATTCATCTCGGCGGAAACATACTCGCCTTCGAAATCGATGACCTTCAGTGTCATGACCTGGTCATGGACTTCCCCGAACCTGTCGGTCGTGCGGATCGTCAGGTCAAATCCGGCATCGGTTTCATGATCGATTGTCTGGCCGGACTTCACACGCACTTCGTTCCCGACAATCTCGAACTTGCCGCTAGGATCATCCAGCAATGTATAGACGTGAATGTCGTCGCTGTCGGAATCGCTGGTGGCGAGAGTTGCCACCGTGGTTCCCGAAGGATCGTAGGGTTTGCTCACCGTTCCGCCGTCCGCAACCGTCTCGGCTACGCTGCCACCGGTCGCGAAGGTGATCCGGGTCGGGGCGCTATTGGCCTGACGCGCCGCCTCCTCGCGAATCTCGGCAGCGGAGTAAGCGACGCCATCAAAGACGAAACTCTCGACCCTCGTGACGATATCGGTGCCCTCGTCCGTGTCGCCGTTGGAGGCTGTATCGGTTATCGCAAAGATGTCCGCTGCGGCGTCGTACCTGATAACGAAATCCGAAAGTTCGCCCTCCCAGACCGCGGTATCGCTACCGCTTCCCCCGTCGATCCAGTCGTCACCGGCACCGCCTGACAGGGTGTCGTCGCCCGCCTCTCCGAAAAGCGCGTCCTTCCCTGAGCCACCGGATATCTGGTCATTGCCATTCTGTCCGTGAAGATTGTCCTGGCCGTCGTCGCCGAAGAGGCTGTCGCTGTCGTCGCCGCCCCAGAGCGTGTCGTTCCCCGCACCGCCGAAGAACACGTCATCTCCGCTGCCTTCATATTCCCGTTCGCCGTCGTCGATGAAATCATCGCCGTCGCCGCCTCGGATCGTGTCGGCCCCGGCATTTCCGATGAGGTAGTCGTTCCCCGAAGACCCGGTGATCTCATCGTCGCCTGCGCCTCCGAAGATGGCGATTTCTGTGACGCCGGTGTCGGTGAAGGTCACGCCTGTGTCGTCGAGCCGGATGATCTCGGCGGCGTCGGTGACGGTCAGGGTGACGGCCCGGGTGGCGGTCGCGCCGTGCAGATCGGTGGCGATCAGGGTCACCGCAACCTCGGGGCCGTCGGTCTCGTAGTCGAGCGCGGCGTCCTCGCGCAGCCTGAGCTGGCCGTCGACGATCTCGAAGCGCGGATCGTCGGTGGCGAGTGTGACGCTGTCGCGAAGGTCGGGGTCGGAGACGGCGACCCCGCCGACGACGGCCCCCGCGACCTGTTCGGCGACGGTGCCGCCTTCGGCGAAGAGTTCCGGAGCGTCGTTCAAGGCCTCGGTAATGGTCAGCGGTCCATCGGAGAAGACGAGCGTCTCGATGCCGGTCAGTGTGTCGGTGGCATCTGGTGCGCCGGGGCGCAGGTCGGTGATCGTGCAGACGCCGTCCGCGAGCTCGATCCGGTAGTCGGCCCAGGCGCCGCTGAAGTGCGCGACGTCATCGCCCGCCCCGCCGTCAAGCGTGTCGTCACCCGCGCCCCCGGTGAAGGCGTCGTCGCCGGTGCCACCTATGAGCCTGTCGCTGCCATCGCCGCCGTGAAGGCTGCCGCCCGCGTCATGGGCGGTGATCTCATCGTCGCCTGCGCCTCCGAAGATGGCGGCTTCGGCGACGCCGGTGTCGGTGAAGGTCACGCCGGTGTCGTCGAGCAGGATGATCTCGGCGGTGTCGGTGACGGTCAGGGTGACGAGCCAGGGCTCGGAAGTGCCGGCCGGTGTGGTGGCGGTCAGGTAGGCAAGTATCGTCTCGGCTGTTTCGAAATCCGCGCCTGCCGGGTCGGCGACCCGCAGAAGGGTGCCGTCGAGAACGAAGCCGGATGCGGTCACCGGATTCCCTTCGGCATCGGTCAGGGTGTAACTTATCCTGTCACCGAACTGGCCGAATTCCGGCAGAACGGTCACGACCGTTCCGGCAGGGCTGTTTTCATCGAGTTGACCGGACAACTCTCGCGACGCTTCAGGTCGTGTATCCATCCCCCCTGAAGAATCGCGTCGGATGTCGGTCGAAGGGACCGCGACATCCGGGGGTGTCGGGGTCGAAGAGCCAATCGAAACGTCATCGGGCTTGGGAGAGGAGCTGCCGGGAGACGAGCTGGCCTGATGGAGTAGGGGATTGTATCGGCTGGATATGGTGCCGCCGGTTGCATCGGCTGACGACGTCCCGGAAGATGCCACCTCAAGATTGGAGGGTTCGTCACGTTCGACCACAGGCGGTGCCGAGACATCTGAATGCGACCTGATGCCCGGCCCGGTAGGCGGCTGATTGGCACCCCCCGTATCATGGACGCCGGACATCTCGTGCGAAGGCGTCGGAACTGCAGCCTCGGCGTCGTTGACGTAACCCGAGAGACTGGCAAATGCAGCCGGGGCAGAGGCACCGACCTGAAGGTTCGCGCCTTTTGCCGCACCGAGATCCAGGGTTTGCAGATCGGCCGAGGCAGGTCTTGAATCTTTCGGGCTGGTTTCGGAGCGGGAGCTTTCGATCCCGGGATCCCGCGAAGACAGAGAATCTTGCGCCATCTGTTCCACCAGCCAACTACTGCCCCCATGGCACAGTTACGCGAAGTGGTACGAAAAGTATTTGAAATTAGTGCTTTATAATGAACCTTCGGTTAACAGACACGGTTTGCGGGTCGCCTCCGGCAGGTCAGTTCGACGCCAGGAATTGCGTGGCTCTTGGGTCGTGGGCCCACCCCTTGCCTACCGAAACCTGCTGGCGCACCCAGCCTTGGGCGTACTCGCTACGCGCCTGGGCAAGGTCGAGGCTGGCGCTGAGTCGGGTTCTTTCGGCGTCGAGCACATCGTCGATGGCTATGACGCCTGCCACGTATCTGCGTCTGGCAAGGTTGAGGACCCGTTCGGCACTGCTTGCGGCTTGAACCGAGGCGATCACCTGCTGCTCGCGTGCTTGTGTCAGGGTCATCGCGATCTGGACGTCCTCGACAGCGGTGATGAACGCTTTGCGGTATGCCAGTTCGGCCTGGCGCACATTCGACAGGGCGATGTCGCGCGCGGCCCTGCGTCGGGTCTGATCGAAAATCGGCAGGGACAGCGTCGGGCCGAACGACCAGTTGTCCGCATCGCCGATCGATACGTTGCCTGATATGCGCAGGGAAGGGTAAAGCTGCGCCTCCGAGACGCCCGCCGCCGCCGTCGCCGCCGCCAGCGAGCGTTCTGCGGCCTGCACATCAGGACGATTTCGAAGCAGATCCGCAGGGAGACCGACTGCCCTGTCCTTCGGCGGAACAGGCATGCCGCCGGTAGCAGCCGACATCTTCAGAAACGCGACCTCCGCCGGCACGTTGAGAAGTGTCGCGATCCGGAAGACATTGACCTTTTCCTGGGCAATCAGGATCGGAAGTGACGCTTCGGCGGTGGACAGAAGCGACTGCGCCTGTGCGACTTCAAGCTGGCTGCCGGCCTGTACTTCAAGCCGCTGGCGCGCGGCCTTCAAAGTGATCTTGCGGCTTGCGATCGTTTCCTGCGTGATGCCCGCGGCGCTCTGAAAGTAGCGCACGAGGAGATAGCTGTTCACGATGTCCGACAGGTAAGCGAGTTTGACTGCCCCGGCTCCGAAACGCGCCGCATCGAGTTCAGCCAGGCTTTGCTCACGTCCCCTGCGGAACTCCCCGAACAGGTCGAAATTGGTGACAGCCGTTGCGCCAAGAACGGTATCCGGTCGGCTCGAACCCGTTGTGTCTCGTTGCCGAGCATCCAGCGACGCGTCGCCGTCGAGCTGGCGGGAGGCCCCGAACAGGCGGGTGCTCTCCTCGGCCGCAACCATGCGCTCAAGCGCGGTCCGGACATCGAGGTTCTGTGCGAGTCCGATGGAGACGAAATCACTGAGGGTGGCGTCGCCTAACGCCTGCCACCAGGGTTGAAGCGACGCATCGCGCAACTCGTCGGATGCACCTGCAAAGTACTTCTGTGGCGGATTCAGGTCGGGTATCGAATAGTCTGGGCCCAATGCGGCACATCCTGACAAGAGGATTGCGGCGGCGGCCAAAGCTGCCTTGTTCATTTCTGCCTCGGTTGCCCATCGGGTTGGGAATCTCCCCCCGACAGATCAATCTGTGATCCAGACTTGTTTTCGACGATCAGGTTAGGCAGGCGGATCGCGATATTCTACTTCAGATTGCATCTCCAGGAAGTCAATCACGCAGAGTGATATTCAAATCACATTCGGTATCAGAGCGACATGGTCCTGAATTGCTTGGGCGGAAGTCTTTGCGGAGACGGATTGCTGCGGATGGTTTTAAGAACTCTTTTACACTGCGGAAGGTTTGACTTCGAGCCTCAACGGGATGAATGTCAGTCGAGGAATTTTTCATGTTTGGGAGGAACTTATGAACCGGCTGGATGGTCTGGTAGCAGTCGTCACCGGCGGAACTCAAGGATTGGGCGCGGCAGTGTCCCGTCGGTTTGCCGCTTCAGGTGTTTCCGGAATTGTCATCTCGGGAAGGCACGAAGAGCGCGGCAGGGCGGTGGCCGAAGCGATTGCGGCCAACCACGGAACGCCGGTCACTTTCGTTGCCGGCGACCTCTCAAACCTCGATGACTGCGCCGCCTTGATTTCCGCGGCCGACCGCGAATTCGGAGGTGTGGACATCCTGGTGAACGCCGCCGGTCTGACCGATCGCGGCAACCTGTTGAACTCGACACCTGAATTGTTCGACCGGATGATGGCCGTCAATGTGCGCGCCCCGTTCTTCCTGATGCAGCACGCCGTGAAACTGATGATCCGCGACGGGCGCCAAGGTCGGATCGTCAACATAGGCTCGACGTCCGGTCGGGCAGGTCAGCCGTTTCTGGCTCCCTATTCGACATCGAAAGGCGCGCTTTCAACGCTGACCCGAAACGCCGGGTATGCGTTGATGCGCAACCGCATCCGGGTCAATCAGTTGGACATCGGCTGGATGAACTCGGATCATGAACGAAAGATACAGGCGGAAGAGCAGGGCGACCCCGACTTCATCGACCGGGTAGCGGCAACCTTGCCCTTCGGTCGCCTGCTTGAACCTGAAGAAGTCGCGAGAGCAGTAGCGTTTCTGGCCTCGGACGACAGTGGAATGATGACAGGTTCGGTGATCCAGTTCGACCAATCGGTCTGGGGCGGTTACGACGGGCAGGCCCCCGCGCCTGCGGAAGCATTGAAGGAGTGAGCATGAAAAAGATCAGATATGCCGTCGTCGGCGCGGGATGGATCAGCCAGGAGGCGTTTCTGCCCTCGATCCACGCAACACCGAATTCCGAGATCACGGCGATTGTCTCGGGCAACCCGGAAGCGGCTCGGAAGCTGGCCGATTTTCACGATATTCCCCACGTCTTCGCCTATGAGGACTATGACCGGATGCTGGCAGACGATGTCGTCGACGCAGTCTACATTGCGCTGCCGAATTCGATGCACGCGGATTATGCGATCCGCGCGGCACGGGCGGGAAAGCATGCGCTGGTCGAGAAACCCCTCGCCGTCTCGGTCGCCGAGTGCGAGGCGATGATCGCCGAGGCCGAGAAGAACGATGTTCTTCTCATGACGGCCTACCGGCTTCACTCCGAGCCGGGCACGGTCAAGGTCCTGGACCTGATACGGGCAGGTGAGATCGGCGACCCCCGGGTATTCGCCTCGACCTTCTCGTTCCAGTCGAACCCGGGCAATCACCGGCTTTTGGCGAAACACTGGGGAGGTCCATTGCAGGACATCGGCGTCTATTGTCTGAACGCCGCGCGCCATTGTCTTGGGGGCGAACCAACGGAAGTGATCGCGATGAAGGGACACGGAGACGGCGATCCGCGCTTCACGGAAGTCGAGGGCGCATTGGCCGCGACGCTGCGGTTTCCGAAGGACCGGCTGGCGCAGTTCCTGATCAGCTTCGAGAGCGACGATACCGATACGTACCGGGTCATCGGCACCAAGGGCGAGATTACCGTCGAGCAGGCCTACGACCTGCATTTCAATCCGCGCATCTGGCTGAGCAAGGGACGTGACCGGCACGAGATCGAGGTGCCGGAAACGGATCACTTCTCAGGTCAGACGGCCTATTTCAGCGATTGCATTCTGAACGGCACGCGACCCATCCCTGACGGCGAGGAAGGGCTGGCAGACGTCCGCGCGCTTCTGGCCATCGAAGCTGCGTCGAAGACAGGTCAGCCGCAGAAGATCCAGTCGCCAGACCGCAATCGGCACCCGGACGCCAGTTCGGTTCGCATCCTGCCCCGGACAGACCGGCGGCTGGTGTTCTAGAGCGCGTGCGAAACTTTGCTCAAGGCTGCGTGACGGTGGGAATCCGGGGGGCCTTGTCGCGCTGCATCTTCGAGGCAAGCGCTATGGAAAACGCCTGAGCAAGGCACATTGGCGCGGCCAACGAGCGTGAGAAGGTGTACTCATGCTCAGGTATCGCAAAGAGCAGACCGGCGCTTTTTGCGAGCGGGGACAGCGTCGAGTCGGATATTGCCAGGACCGGGACATTCCGCGCTGCGGCCTCTTCGGTGATATTGACCACCTCAGTCGCATAGAAGCGGAACGATACGGCCACAAGCAGATCGTCCTTCGTCGCGAGTTTTGCGCGGTGGGTAGCCAGCCCACCGCTTTGGTCAAGAACTACGGTAGGCTTTCCCAGCATGGTCAGAATGTACTGAAGAAGCGACACCACAGGGGCAGAGCGCAACTGGCCGACGAGATAGATCACGCGGGCGTTGTGCATCATGTCGGCAGCCCGTTCGATATCCTTGGCTGCCGTGGATGCAAGAAGTTCCTGCAGCGACGCGACATCGCGCACGACGAGGTCGCTCAGAAAGCTGGCCGGGGCGTTGCCGCTCCGACCGGTCAATTCGTCTTCAAGCGCCCTGATCCGGGCTTCGAAGCCGGGCGCTGCGGTGGAGAGGCGTTTCTGGAACAGCAGCTGCAGATCCTTGAAACCCGAGTACCCCAGAGATTGAGCAAATCGCACGAGGCTCGAGGCATGGATCCCGCAGGTCTCCGCGATCGAATTGACCGACATGATGGCAACATCGTTCGGGTTCTGTGTCAGGTACTCACCTATCCGCTGATGCGACTTGCTCATACCCTGGTGGCGGTCGTGGATGACGCGGATGAGCGATTCATAATCTGCGGGTGCATCGGTCATGTGTCGAGCCACCGCATCTCCCGCGACGACCGGTGCACTGTCTCGACGAGGGACTGGATGCGCAGGCCCGCGCGAAAACTGAAGGGTTCGGGTCTGATCCCTGCGATGGCGTCGAGGTATTCAGCGATTTCGATGGCCTTGAGATCATTGAACCCGAGCTGGTGGCCCGGCGCGACGCAGAAGCGGCCGTAGGGAGAATGGTCCGGACCGGCAAGGATCGTTCGAAAACCCTGCCGACCGCCCGCCTCCGAGACAGGATAATACCGCAGTTCATTCAGCCTTTCCCCGGTGAAGGTGAGCCCGCCCTTCGATCCGTAGACTTCGAAGTCGTGGCTCATCTTTTGCCCGGTCGCGACCCAGCTCGCCTCGACTGATCCCGTCGCACCGCCTTCGAAGCGAAGGAATGCGCGGCCCACGTCATCCACTTCGACCTTGCGCAAACCGCCTTTGCCGTCGGGTCGTTCGCCGATCACCGTTGCCGTGTCACCCATGACGCGGTTGATCGGACCGCAAAGGAATTCGGCAGTTGCAAGTGTGTGTGATCCGAGGTCGGCGAAAGCGCCACCGCCCGCCGGATCGTGGCGGAATGTGAACGGCGCGGACGCCTCCACCATGTAGTCTTCAGAATGCGAGCCACGATAGGTGCGGACCTCGCCCAGTTCTCCGGCGGCGATCATGTCGCGGGCCAGCTTCAACATCGGATTGCAGATATAGTTGAAGCCGACCTGGGTCGTGACGCCCCTCGCCTCCGCCGCGTCGGCCATCTCGGCGGCATCGACGGCCAACGGCGCAAGCGGCTTTTCGCAATACACGTGCTTGCCTGCAGCGATGGCGGCCAGAGACATCTCCTTGTGAAGGGCGTTCGGCGCGGTGATGTTGACCACGTCGATCTCGGGGTCCGCAATGATCGTCCGCCAGTCGGAGGTTGCATTGGCAAAACCGAATTGCGCCGCGGCGGCTTTCGCGGCGTCGTCGGTGATATCGGCGACAGTGTGAAGCGCGACATCGAAGGGCAGGTCGAAAACCCGAGTTGCGGTCGCGTAGCCGAAGACATGGGCCTTGCCCATGAATCCCGTGCCGATCAGGCCGACGCGAAGTGGCGGTTTAGCCATTCAGTGAAACTCCATTCACGACAAGGGCCGGGTCCAGACGCCCGGTCAGAAAATCCAGAACGTTCTGCACCGAATACATGGCCAGCCGTTCGCCTCCCTCCTGGGTGAGCCCGGCGATGTGGGGGGACAGAAGGACGTTATCCAATCCGAAAAGCGGGTGGTCGTGCGCCGGCGGTTCATCCACAAAGACGTCAAGCCCGGCGGCGCGGATCCGGGACGCGCGCAGCGCATCGGCCAGCGCCTGTTCGTCGACGATACCACCCCGCGAGGTATTCACCACAACCGCGGTCGGCTTCATGATCGCGAGTTCGTGCGCACCGATCAGCGGCGTGTCGGCGCGTGGCGTATGGATCGACACCAGATCGGCCCACGCGAGCGCGCTTTGAAGATCATTCGCTTCCGCTACATTTCCAGCGGGCCAGCCCTGCGAGGAGAGGAATGGATCGTAGGCGCGGATCTTCATGTCGAACGCCGACGCGAGACCGGCTAGTTTTCGTCCGATCCGCCCGTACCCGAGGATCAGGAGGTTCTTTCCCGTGATCTCGCCCGCCTCGAGAAGATTGCGCCAGCCCCAGCTTCCAGTGCGCACCGCGGCATCTGAACGGAGAGAGAGCTTGACGGCCGCCAGCATCATCATCATCGCGTGTTCGGCAACCCCGCCCGAGTTGATGTCGCCCACGATACAGAGCGGGATTCCTCGCTCGGTCAATGCCCCGACATCGACAGCGTCGTAGCCTACCCCATGCCGGGAGACGAGCCGAAGTTTGGCTCCCTTTGCGATGGTGTCCGCCGAAAGTGGCTGCGTGCGGATCAGCAGGACATCGGCATCCGCCATGCGATGGGCGTAACAGTCTTCAGTCGTACCATCGGTGAGTTCGTAGGTCACGTCCGGGGCGGAATCGAGCAGTGCGACACCGGACTTGTGGAGAGAACCCACGACAAGAACGTGGGCCATCAGTAGGCTCCTTTCTCTCCAGTGCCGCCCGTCGTTCCAGTTTGTTCGCGGAAACGCGCAACGGTTGCGCCGGCGGCCGCAGCGAGAAACCGCACATCGCCCGAGACGGTCACCATATCGTAGCCCCAGGCCAGCGACCGGACTGCGTAGTCAGCCGTGCCGCAGTGAAGCGCCGCGGCGATGCCGTTGGCTTTGGCTGCGGCTGCGATGCGTTTCAAGACGTCGATCATCTCGTCTTCCTGCCGGTCGAATCCAGGCGCCAGACGCCCCTGGGTTACGCCGAGCGTCAGATCCGCCGGGCCGACATAAAGTCCGTCGATCCCCGGTGTCGAGGCGATCTCGTCCAGGTTGGCGACGCCGTCTGCGGTCTCGATCATCGCGAATGCCAGCACATCGGCATTGGCGTCCTTCACATTGTAGCCGGGGTGGGCAAAGGCGGCGCGTGTGGGCCCGAAGCTGCGCTGCCCGCGGGGCGGGTAACGCATGTAACTTGCGAACTCCGCTGCCTCAGCTCCCGAATTGATCATCGGGCAGATGATCCCCATCGCGCCGGCATCAAGCATCTTCATGATGATGCCTGGCTCTCGCCAGGGCACGCGGGCCATCGGCAGGGCTCCCGATGCGCGGATGGCCTGGAGCATGGGCAGGGCGTCGGAATAGTCGAGCGCCCCGTGCTGAACATCGACGCTGACGGAATCGAACCCCTGTGCCGCCATGATCTCGGCCGAAAAGGAGCTTCCGATAGAGCACCAGCCGTTGATCGTCGGCTGGCCTGCTGTCCACTTGTCCCGAAGTGAATTCGACATGTTAGTTCCTTTCAGACCACGATCTGTGCAAGCTTGATATCCAGATAATCCCGGATCGCCTCGATACCCCCTTCACGACCCATGCCCGAGAAGTTGGTGCCGCCGAACGGCGCCTCGGATGCGGCCAGTGCGACCGAATTGATCCCGACCATGCCGGATTTCAGAGACGAGACCGTGTTTCGGGCGCGGGCCTGCGACCGGGTGAAGGCATAGGCCGCCAGCCCCATGACGGACGAGTTCGCGCGTGCGATGGCCTCGTCGTCGGACCCGAAAGAGGTGATGGCCGCCACCGGACCGAAGTTCTCGTCCGCCATGACACGCATGTCGTCGGCAACGTCGGTCAGGACGGTCGGTTCGTAGAAGTGTCCGGCGTTGAAGCCGGACGCGCGTTTGCCGCCTGTTGCGACAGTGGCGCCGTCACGCACCGCTTCGGCAACCACGGTCTCGATCTCCTTCAGCCGGGCCGCGTTGATCAGCGGACCCATCGTCACACCGTCGTCAAGACCGTTGCCCAGCACGATCTTCCTGGCGCGACTGACAAACCCCTCCACGAACGCGTCGTGGCGGCTCTCGTGGACGTAGAAGCGGTCGGGGGTGACGCAGACCTGACCACAGTTGGCGAACTTGGTAGGGACCAGGATGTCGAGGGCGGCATCCAGGTCGGCGTCGTCGTAGATGATGCAGGGGGCGTTGCCGCCCAGTTCCATCGAGACCTTCTTCACGGTGTCGGCGGAATCCCGGATCATCTGTTGCCCGACGCGGGTCGAGCCGGTCAGCGATACCTTGCGGACGATCCTGGAAGCCATGATCGGGTTATAGGTGTTCTCGGTCGATCCGGTCAAAAGCCCGACCGTTCCGTCCGGCAGGTTTCCGGCGCGAAGGCATTCGAACAGGATCATCACGCTGCCGGGTGTCTGGGCCGAGGGGCGCACAATGACAGAGCAGCCTGCCGCCAGGGCCGGAGCGATCTTGCGGGCGGCCAGTACGGCGGGGAAGTTCCACGCGGTGAATGCCGCGACGACACCGACGGGTTCGTGGTGAACTTCAAAGCGCCCGCCGGGCGCGCGGCTTTCGATGATCCGGCCATAGATGCGGCGGGCTTCTTCCGCGTGCCAGCGGAACTGGTCGGTCGAAAGGACCCATTCGCGTTGCGACTGCGCCAGTGGGCGACCGGTCTCGGTCGAGATGATCCGAGCGGCCCTGTCACCGCACCCCAGCATGGCATCCGCGACCCGGTGCAGGGCGTCGGCGCGGTCGTACGCGGCCATGCCGCGCCACGCGTTCAGGCCCTTTCCGGCCGCCGCAATGGCTGCCTCGGTATCGGCGACACCTGCCTTCGGTGCGGCTCCGATCGCTTGTTCCGTGACCGGACTGAGAACCTCGGTTGTCGCGCCGTCCTTGGCAGGGCGCCATGCGCCATCGATGAATAGACCAAATTCGTCGTACATAGGTCCCCCTGTATTGATCCCGTGTCTTGATCCTGACTGCAAAGACCTCGTAGATGGGAAAGACGGGCGGAACCGGCATGCGCCGTGTCAGCCCGACTCTGGCATGAACGAAAATGTGCAGCTTTCTCCTCTCTGCAATGATCGTTGCAAATGGGCAGAACTGTCAATAAACAATCGGTCGAACAGACAGGGAGGATTCGAGATGGCACAGGGAACCCAACGCCTGACAATGGCGCAAGCCGTGGTGCGCTACCTTTGCAACCAGTTCACCGAAATCGATGGAGAGCGAGTGCCGCTGTTTGCGGGTTGCTTCGCGATCTTCGGGCACGGGAACGTAACCTGTCTGTCAGAGGCGTTGGAAGCGGTCCAGGACCAGTTGCCCACCTGGCGCGGCCAGAACGAGCAGTCGATGGCGCTTGCGGCGATCGGGTTCGCCAAGGCGAAACGGCGGCGTCAGTTGATGGTCGCAACCTCGTCCATCGGGCCGGGCGCGCTGAACATGGTGACCGCGGCGGGCGTGGCGCACGCGAACCGTCTGCCGGTGCTTCTGATCTCGGGCGATACGTTCAACAACCGCCTGCCCGACCCGGTCCTTCAGCAGGTCGAGCACTACGGCAATCCGACGATCACCGTGAACGACTCGTTCAAGGCGGTCACGCGCTACTGGGACCGGATCACGCACCCCGCGCAGTTGATGGCGAGTTTTCCGCAGGCCATCGCGGCCATGCTGGACCCCGCCGATTGCGGCCCGGCCTTCATCGCGCTGCCTCAGGACACGCAGGAACTGGCGTTCGATTATCCGGACGCCTTTTTCGAGCCGACGGTCTGGCGCATCCCACGTCCGCGCGCGGATCGTCGCGCGCTCGAGGAGGCCGCGGAGTTGCTGAAGACGGCAAAGAAGCCGGTCATCATATCGGGCGGCGGCGTGCGTTACTCCGGCGCCGAAGAAGCCGTTGCGGACTTCGCCAGGAAGCGCGGCATTCCGGTGGTCGAGACCATCGCGGGCAAGGGCGCGCTGACGCATTATCACCCGGTCCACGCCGGACCGATCGGGATCATCGGATCGACCAGCGCGAATGCGCTGGCCGAAGAGGCCGATGTCGTGATCGCCATCGGCACGCGGCTTCAGGATTTCACCACCGGGTCGTGGACGGCCTTCGCGCAGGACGCGAAGTTCATCTCGATCAACGCCGCGCGCTGGGATGCGACCAAGCACAGGGCGCTGGCTGTGGTCTCGGACGCGCTAGAGGGCGTCAACGAGTTGGACGCGCTTCTCGGCGACTGGTCGGTGCCAGCGGGCCACTTGGAGCACGCGAAGGCGCTGTTCAAGGAATGGGATGCGCTGCTGGACGAGCATCAGGCGCCGACCAACGCGCCGGTGCCGACCTATGCGCATGTCGTGGCGGCCGTGAACGGGTGCGCCGGCGAGAACGACCACATGCTGACGGCAGCGGGTGGCCTGCCGGGCGAAGTCGCGAAGGGCTGGCGGGTCAAGAACCCCAACACATTCGACCTGGAGTTCGGCTTCTCATGCATGGGCTACGAAGTTGCCGGAGGCTGGGGCAACGCGATGGCATCGGGCGGCGAGCGCGAAGTGTTCGTCATGGTCGGCGACGGATCCTACATGATGATGAACTCGGACATCTATTCGTCTGTTCTGAGCGGTCACAAGATGATCGTCATCATTTGCGACAACGGCGGATATGCCGTGATCAGTCGGCTGCAACAGGCCAAGGGAACGCCTGGGTTCAACAATCTTCTGAAGGATTGCCGGGTCGAGGGCGAGGGCGAGCCGCTGCACGTCAATTTCGCGGAGCACGCGAGGTCGATGGGTGCCGAGGGGCGCCACTGCGAGAGCCTTGCGGACTTCGAGGCTGCGCTGGAGTGGGCCAAAGGCAACGACCGGACGACCGTCTTGTCGATCGTCACCGACGCCTATAGCTGGGTGCCCGGAGATGCCGACTGGGACGTGGGCGTGCCGGAGGTCTCTGATCGCAAGACGGTGAACGAGGCGCGGGCGCACCAGGAAGAAATCCGCAAGAAACAACGCGTTGGAGTATAGCGCAATGAAAGCCAGACTTGGAATGTCGCCCATCGCGTGGTGGAATGACGACCTTCCCGAACTGTCCGACGATGTGAGCCTCGAGGAATGCCTGCGCCAATCGCGCAGCGCGGGCTTCACGGGTATGGAGCTGGGACGCCGGTTTCCTTCGAGCCCCGACGAAATGCTGCCGATCCTGAAAGCGGCGGACGTGACGCTTTGCGGAGGCTGGTTCTCGGGCACGCTGTCCTGTGAAGACATCGGACCCAACAAGGACCGCATCCTGCCGATGATCGAACTGTTCAAGGCAGTGGACGCACCCTGCATTGTCTACGGCGAGACCGGCCAGTCGATCCAGGGCGACCGGAACATGCCCTTGAACAAAAAGGTGGTTCTGTCGGACGATGAGATGAAGGCCTATGGCCACAAGCTGAGCGAATTCTCTGACTGGTGCGCCGGGCAGGGGATGCCGCTGAGCTTTCATCATCACATGGCGACGGTTGTGCAGTACGAGCACGAGCTGGACGCCTTCATGAACAACTCGAACATTCCGCTCTTGCTGGATGCCGGCCATCTGGCTTTCGCGGGAGGCGATCCGCTGGCGGTGATCGAGAAGTACCATGACCGGATAACGCACGTTCACACCAAGGATATCCGGCAGGGCGTGGTAGATGCGCTGGACTGGTCGAAGGACAGTTTCCTCGACGCGGTCATCAAGGGGGCCTTCACGGTTCCGGGCGACGGGTCTCTGAACTTCGAGACAATCGTGCAGCGGTTGGCGGACCACGGCTACGAGGGCTGGTTCGTGGTCGAGGCCGAGCAGGATCCGAAGAAGGCGCCGCCGATGAAGATGGCGGAGGTCGGTCACGCGGAGCTGATGCGGGTGATGACCAAGGCGGGCTACGAGGTGGTCGCCTGAGTGCAGCGGCCGCGGCGGATCGCTGCGGCTGTTTCCGGCTAACTGTCTAAAAAAGCATCACAAACGCGGTTCGGGAAGGCGTCGGTCGGATCGGTGTCGCATTGGTGAAGGTGACACGCGGGTTATGTCAGGCCCGGCTTTCCTGACTTGGCGGTCGCCGCAATCCGGGTATGGTTTGCAGCATTTGCCTTGGCGGTCTCTGCAGGCTACATGACCGGACGGGGACGAGGGAGATAAGCCGTGGCGACCACGCTATCCGCACTTTACGCAGACCATGCCGACGACACGCCGGCGATCGGCGCTCCCGGTCGAGGCTGGCTGACCTACGGCGGGCTTCGCGCCTTGTCGGGCCAGGTTCGGGCCGCACTGAACGCCTCCGGGATCGGGGCGGGCGACCGCGTGGCCCTCGTGCTGCCGAACGGGCCGGAGATGGCTGCCGCCTTCGTGACGGTCGCGGGTGCGGCGGTGACTGCCCCTCTGAACCCCGGCTACCGCGAGGATGAGTTCGCCTTCTATCTCGAGGATCTGAAGGCCAAGGCCATTGTCCTGGCTGAGGGTTATGACGGTCCGGCAGCCGCCGCGGCCGAGCGTTTCGGTCTGACGGTCCTTCGGCTGTCGTTCGATCCGGCGGAACCAGCTGGCATGTTCCATTTGTCGGGACCCGAAGGAGAAGCCGCAGGCGGCGTGCCGGGCGCCGATGACATCGCGCTGATCCTTCACACCTCGGGCACCACGTCGCGCCCGAAGATCGTCCCGCTTCTGCAACGCAACGTCGCGGCGTCGGCAAGGCATATCGGGGCGTCGCTGAACCTGACGGCGGACGACCGCTGCATGAACGTCATGCCGCTGTTCCACATTCACGGACTTGTCGCGGCGGTGTCGGCGTCACTGGCGGCCGGCGGGTCGATCTGGTGCGCGCCCGGCTTCGATGCACTGCGTTTCTTCGGCTGGATGAACGAGGCGCACCCGACGTGGTACACGGCGGTCCCGACGATGCACCAGGCGATCCTGTCGCGCGCGGGGCGCAATGCCGAGGTCATCGCGGCCAATCCTCTGCGGTTCATCCGGTCTTCGTCGGCTTCGCTGCCACCGCAGGTCTTCGCCGCGCTGGCCGAGACCTTCAACGCCCCGGTCGTCGAGGGCTACGGCATGACCGAAGCCGCGCACCAGATGGCGTCGAACCCGCTTCCGCCGCGCGCGCAGAAACCGGGGTCGGTGGGTGTCGAGGCTGGGCCGGTTGTGCGGATCGCGGATGAATCCGAGGATCGGCTGAAGGACGGCACGGGCGAGATCGTGATATCGGGCCCGAACGTGACACCGGGTTACGAGGGCAATCCGACTGCGAACGAGAAGAGTTTCTTCGAGGCGGATGGGCGGCGCTGGTTCCGCACGGGCGACCAGGGGGCCTTCGACGACGAAGGCTATCTGCGGCTGACCGGCCGCCTGAAGGAGATCATCAACCGGGGCGGCGAGAAGATCAGCCCGCTTGAGGTCGACGAAGTGCTGATGGATCACCCGGCGGTCGCGCAATGCGTGGCCTTCGCCATTCCGCATGCCAAGCTGGGCGAGGAAGTCGGCGCGGCGGTGGTG
>CAZRNL010000002.1:24231-27652 GCA_964601395.1 uncultured Silicimonas sp.
GCGAAGGCGAGGCGGCTAGCGAGCAGGAAATCAGGGCCTTCGCCGCCGAGAGAATGGCCGATTTCAAGGTGCCGCGGAAAGTCGTGATTCTCGACGAGATTCCCAAAGGCGCGACGGGCAAGATGCAGAGGATCGGAATGGCAGAGAAGTTGGGGCTGGTGTGAGCGTGGCTATTCTTGACTTTGTGGTTGTGCCGCCGCTTTGTTGCCGCGGGCGCGTTTCGGGAGACTTTCAATGGAGATGAGCGATGAGATCCTGATTCCCGCTCCTCGGGAACGGGTGTATGCCGCCCTCAACGATACCGACGTGCTCAAGGATTGCATTCCGGGATGTGACGAACTGGTTCGCACCGGGGCCAACGAACTGGAAGCGAAAGTCGTGCTGAAAGTCGGACCGGTCAAGGCCAAGTTCTCAGGCTCGGTGACGCTTGATCCTGCAGGTGCGCCAGAGCGATTCTCGCTGTCCGGCAGTGGAAACGGTGGTGTCGCGGGATTCGCCAAAGGCGGGGCAGATGTATTTCTGGTGGATCAGGGCGACGAGACCTTGCTGCGATACGAGGCGAAGGCCGACATCGGGGGGAAGCTGGCCCAGCTAGGGAACCGCCTGGTGCATTCCACGTCCAAGAAACTGGCCGGCGAATTCTTCGAGAAGTTCAGAGACCGCGTTGCTGAGTATCGGGAGTGACAAGATCGACAACCGATCGTTGATCGGGGCCTTAAAGGCTTCTAGGACGGGTTATCCGAGAATGCGAGAGCAGTGGTCAGGGTCAGCATGGCCCCGAAGCCTACGATCGTATAGAACGCCACACCTTCCACCATACCGAGACCGGTCGTCGCGCACATATAGAACGACCCAAACATGCCGAGGGAAAGGCTGATAAAAACTGCTCCGACGGCCATAGTCATCTCCCTTGGGACATTGCCCAGTGTTTGCGGTTTTCCCCGCTAGAGGGATACCACCTACAAGTTAAACCTAAGTCAATAATGTATTGAAATATAATTACATGCCGTGACCCGAAGTCGGCGTAAGATTGCCGGATTCCGTCTTTTCGGTGGCACGGAGCAGCTCAATGAATCCCCCAATCTGGTGCTTGCAGGTCGCTTCTCCTTTTGCGGCAGTGGCCAGATGGGCCTCGCCCACGGTGCCTTCGCGGTTCAGATCGGAGGATACCCAACCATAAGAAATAGGTCCGATCGGAGAGATTGGAGTTACTTCTGCACTGCTCGGGAAATCTCTGGCTTTCGACATGTCCACGCATTCAGGTCTGAAGTGCAGCATCAACGAAGTCTCTCGATCGCCGCCGTGTATGCCGAATGCGATTTCGCGTTCGGAGTAGAGGCCAGGAGGGGTGCCGAATCCTCCCCACTGGCATTTGACAGCCAACATGCCCGCGCGCACCCGAAGTTCCCGCGAGAGGATCGAGACAAGGTCGAGGTTGCCACCGTGACTGTTGACGATGACGATCTTTCGCACTCCCGAGCGGGCGACAGAGAGGCCAATTTCCGTCCAGGCACGGAGTGCGGTTTCGGCGGTGAGAGTCAGCGTACCAAGCGCGTGCAGGTGCTCGTTGGACTTGCCGACCGCCTGAACCGGGAGGATCCGGATATCGAGGTCGTCCGGGCATTGCCGACGCAGTTCGGCCAGCATGCCCTCGGCAATCATCGTGTCGACACCCACCGGCAGGTGGGGACCATGCTGCTCGATTGCCGCCGTCGGCAGGATTGCGATGGTCCTCTCGGGGTCGATGTTCGCGTACTCGGTTGTGCGGTAGTCGGCCCAGTCAAGACGTCTCATGTGGTCACCTTGTCCTTGTAGGTCGCGTCGAGGCGCAGCTTCAGATACGCAGCGCCGGTAACGGGGGGATATTTTGCCGCGCCGGTGCCGGGCAGGGCCTCGATCACTGCGTCGGGGTTCGGATCCAGGAAGAAGGCGAGGCTGCGCCTCTGGCGTTTCGGAACGAGTACGCGGTGCGGCGTCGAGACGTAGATGTCGTTCGTCCAGCGCATCAGGCAGTCGGCGATGTTGACGATGAAGGCCCCGGGGATGCGGGGCACGTCGATCCAGTCCTTGCCGCGCGGCTTGAGTTGAAGACCGGGCTCGCCGTCGCCCATCAGGATGGTGATCGAGCCGTAGTCCGTGTGCTCGCCCGCGCCGATGGTGCCGGGCAAGGGATCGCCTGGCGGATAATGGAGCATGCGAAGGGTCGCGAGCGGTTCATCGAGGAAGGCGTCGAAGTAATCCTCTGGCAAGTCCAAGTCGAGCGCGATGGCGTGGTGGAGGTCGATGCCGAGCTGATGGACGGCCTGGAAATAGGCCAGCATCGTGTCGCGAAAGCCCGGAAGTTCGGGCCAGTTGTTAGGGCCGCGGAAGGGCTGGCCCATGCGGGGGTCGTCATCAGAGAGTTCGAGGCCGATGTTGAACGCCTCCTTGCGGTCGACCTGGTCGGGCCGGGAGTCGTCAAGGTTCTCGGTGCCCTCGGCGGACCAGCCTCGGTTGTTGCGGCTGAGGCGGATGTCGGAGGCGGCCTTGACCTCGGTCGGCAGGCCGAAGAAGGCGTCGGCGGCGGTGAAGGCGTCGTCGATCAGCGATTGCGGAATGCCATGGCCCGAGACGAGGAAGAAGCCGGTGTCGCGGCAGGCGTGGCCAAGATCGCGGACAAAGCCGTCTCGGTCGCTGCCGGACGTGAAGCGGGACCAGTCGAGAATGGGGATCATCGGCAAGGCTCCTTTCAGGTCAGGAAACGATCCAACTTGCGCGCCACACGGTCAAGGTGTGCTCTGCGGCTGGCGTCGGTGGAACTGTCCATCAGGTAATGCGCGGCGAAGGTCTTGCGGCAGCCGCGCGCGCAAAGAAGTCCGATGCCCTGCAGGATGGTGCGCTTGCCGGGTGCGCCGACGAAGGTGGTCAGCCACCAGGGCGCGCCGCAGGTGGTGAAGACGCCGAGCCGTGTGATGTGCTCGAGGCCGCGGGCGATCGACTTTCTCTCGGGCGTGGGCATGAGGAAAGCCACCTCGGGCAGGAACACGCGGTCAAGCCAGCCTTTGAGCATGGCGGGAAGGCCGTACCACCAGGTGGGATAGACGAAGATCAGCGTGTCGGCCCATCCGAGGTCGTCCACGTCGGCCTGGACCGGCGCGCAGTTCCGGGGGTGGCTCTCGTAGCCTTCGTGTTCGGTGGCGGAGAGGACTGGATCGAAGCCGCGCGCATAGAGGTCGGCCACGCGAATCTCGGCCCCGGCTTTCGCCAGCTTGTCGAGGACAAGATCGCGAACGGCGGAGGTGAAGCTTCCCTCGCGCGGGTGGCAGTAGACGACAAGGGCCTTCACAGCGTCTCCATCTCGCGGCGGACGCGGTCGAGAAACGCTGCACGGTGGGGGTCGGTGGCGCGGTTCATGTCGTAAAGCGCCAGGTAGCGCATCTTC
>CAZRNL010000002.1:27662-31332 GCA_964601395.1 uncultured Silicimonas sp.
TCTCGGGCCGCGTGACGTGCCAGACGGCGCGGGTGAAGTGTCTGCGCGGCGGGTCGCCCGCCCCGAAGGCGCGCAGGCGCGTGCCGCCATAGGTGGTGACGGCGGCGAGTTTAGTGATGTGGGTGAGGTTGGGCCTGACCTTGCCGTCCACCAGCTTGAAGGACACACCGGGGAGAAAGACCCGGTCGAGAAAGCCCTTGAGGATAGCCGGGTAGCCGAAGTTCCAGACCGGGAAGGAGAAGATCAGCGCCTCGGCGGCGCGGAGGCGTTCGACATAGTCCCGGACAGGTTCGATATTGGCGGGCTCATCATGGTAGCCACGGCGTTCCTCGGCCGTCAGGATCGGTTGGAAGTCCTCGGCGTAGAGGTCGCAGTCGTCCACCTCCCAGCCACGTCCGGCGAGTGTCGCCACGATCTCGCGGTGCAGGGACGCGCCGAAGCTTTCCTCGCAAGGGTGCGCGAAGAGGACGAGGGCCTTCATGGGCATGACCGGGAGGAGGGGGACGCTGTCCCCCGCTGCGCGGGGCGCAGCCCCCCTGGAGTATTTTTCAAAAGAAGAAGCAGCATCACGATCATCGCTTCCAGCCTATTCCGCAGCCTGCAGGTTCGGGTAGGCATACATCCGGTCGTAGGACCAGTCGGGATCATCCCAGGAGATCATCTTGCCGGGGTTGAGCAGGCCCTTCGGATCGGCCTCTTTCTTGAAGCGGAGCTGGCGGTCGTCGACGGTCTGGCGTCCGCCTTCCTCCAGCGTATAGCGATGCGGGTTGAAGATCATCGCCCCCGCGTCCTCGTGCATCTTCACGATCTCGTCCAGCCGTTCCTCGGTGGTGAACTTGACGAGGGAGAGTCCGGCGAAGATGACCTTGCCGCCTTCGCGGAGCACCTCGAGGTGCTGGAGCACTTCGGGCGAAAGCGAGGTCTGCATCTTCTCGATCAGTTCCTTGTGCTGCGGGAAGCCGTAGCGGACCTGGAGGTAGGTGATCGAAGGGTCGACCTTGAGGGCGCGCAGCGTCGTGTGGTTCCAGCCGTATTCGAAGACCGGACCCGGCCCGCGTTCCCAGTCGCTTGCGTCCGAGCGGTAGATCAGCCGCGCTTCGGGGCGGCGACCGAGGAAGGTCAGAAAGCCGTCCATCGAATGCGGCGCGATCATCAGGCCGACAAGGTTCGTGCCGGGTTCGACATGGGGTTTCACGCGCTGGAAGTAGTCGTGCGCGATGGGCGCTTCGAAGACGGTGCCGAGCTTCATCAGGATGCCGTCCTGGTTGGCCAGATCCTCGGCGAAGCGGACGGCGTCCATGAAACCGTCGGTGGCGACGAACATCTCGGTCCAGTCATAGGCGGGGGCGAGCGGCAGTTCCAACTCGGTTATGATGCCGTTGGTGCCGTAGGCGTGCGAGACGCGGGCCAGTTCCTCACCCCGGAATTCGAGGATGCGGGGTTCGGCTTCCATGGTCACGACGCGGAGGCGGATGATGTTGCCCAGGTCGCGGAGCGATCCCCATGTGCAGGACCCGACGCCGCCTGAGCCGCCGGCGATGAAGCCGCCGATGGTGGCGGTGGCCCAGGTCGAGGAGAACATCCGGAGTTCCTGGCCCGAATGGGCCTGCGTCGCCGCGTCGAGGTCCTTCAGGAGCACGCCCGGTTCGGTGACGACGCGGCCGGGGTGGATCTCCTTCACCTTGTCCATGTGCCTGAGGTGCATGACGCAGCCGCCCGCGAGCGGCATGGCCTGGCCGTAGTTGCCGGTGCCCGCGCCGCGCGTGGTCACGGGAACATCGTGACGGAAACAGGTCCGGAGAATCTCGATCACCTCGGCCTCGTTTCGTGGCCGGACGACGAAATCGGCGACGACATGGTCGAGACGGGACTTGAGCACCGGCGAATACCAGAAGAAGTCCCGGCTGGCGGCCTTGATGGCGACCTCCTTTTCCTCGATGTCGAGGTGGGCGAGGGCGGCGCGGGCGGCGGCGACGTTGTCTTTCATGATCAAACCTCCATCAGGTGGTCGAGTTCGGAATAGTCGGGAAGCGTCGTGTCGATCATCTGACCATTCCGGATCACCATCCTGTCGCTCTGCGGTCGGGCATGGAGTTCGGACCAGTCGCGGGCCTTGAAGACGATGAAGTCGGCCGGGGCTCCGGGTTGGAGCGAGGGCGCCTCCAGTCCGCAAGCTTCCGCGGGGTTGCCGGTGAAGGCCATCGGCCAGTCGGACGCGGAGTGGTCCAGGTGGCCGATCCGGGTTGCCTGACGCATCACCTCGACCATGTCGAGGTCGCCGTAGGCGTAGAACGGGTCGCGGGTGTTGTCGGACGCGAAGCTCACGTTGATGCCGCGGGCGCGCATCTCGTGGACAAGGGTGATTCCGCGTCGGCGCGGTGTACGGTCGGGTTGCCTGTCTTGTAGATACAGGTTGCACATCGGCAGACTGACGACATTGATGCCGGCCTTCGCCACAAGGTCCAGCGTTTCCATCGCGCGTGCCTCGTCCTGCGTCGACAGAGAGCAGCAATGGCCAACGGTGACAGGCCGGGTCCAACCGATCTCCAGCACCGTTTCGGCGATGGCCCGAAGTGTTTCGGATGACGGGTCCATCGTTTCGTCCGTGTGGAAGTCAACCTCAAGCCCGCGCGGGCCCGCCAGGAGGAAGATATCCCAGAGCCGCTGTTTGAGATCCGCGACCGGATAGGTCACCATCCCGAGGATGCCACCTGCTCCGGCAACGATGTCGGCGGTCGAGGCGTACTCGGATAGGATGTTTCCGTAGCTGTCGCAGCCGATCAGGCTGGACGCCTGCAATTCGATCCGGCCAGCCCATTCCTCGCGTAGTTCCGCAAAGATCGGCCACGAGATTTCGTCCTGCGGTGCCAGCGAGTCGATATGGGTCCGGATCGCTTTGGTTCCGTGGGCGAACGCGCATCTGAGCGAGAACTCCATCCGTGTCCGGACATCCTCGGCGCTCCAGTTGGCGGAGCGGTCGGCACCGACCGTGGTCAATGCACCCATGAATGTCCCGTCAGGGTTGGCGGCGCGCGGCCAGATGTGGCCCTTGTCGAGATGGGTGTGCATGTCGACAAAGCAGGGCAGGACCATCGAGCGGTTCATCTCGACGTCCTTACCGCCCCGGTCGGCGATCTTGCCTTCCCATATCGTCAGGTCGGTGAGGACAAGGTCTTCCCGGCGCCCGATAAAACAGCCCGGGATCGTCACGTTGCGCAGCCTGAGCGGGCCGCTGGATCGACCGAAGCGCGCCATCAGTCTCTCTTCAGCGCGCTTTCGTGCCACTTGCGAAGCATCAGGTGACTGATGGTCGAAGTGACGGCGAAAATGACGATGCCCATGCACGAGATCAGGATCAGGGCCGCGTAGAGGCGGCCGAAGTTGAAGCGATAGGAGGCCTCGAGAAGCGTGGAGGCAAGCCCTAGTCCGGTGCCAGCGCGGCCGATCACGAACTCGGCCACAACGGCACCAATCAGCGCGAGGCCTCCTGCGATCTTGAGACCCCCGAGGAAGTAGGGCAGCGCAGAGGGGGCCGCGAGGAAGCGAAGCCGCTGCCACCGACTGGCGCCGTAAATGGTGAAAAGGTCCTGCAAGTTATGGTCCGCAGACTTGAGACCGATGGTGGTATTGGACAGGATCGGGAAGAAGGCCACGATCCAGGCAAACAAGA
>CAZRNL010000003.1:0-30446 GCA_964601395.1 uncultured Silicimonas sp.
GCGCTTGGCGGCGTCGCGCGCGACGTGGTGATCGTCGGCGAAGGACGCGACGAACTTGGCGCGCTGATCGTGCCTTTCCGCCCCGCGCTGGAGCGTCTTGTGCCTGACACTGCCGGGGTTCCGGACGCTGAACTTGTGGCGAGAGACGAAGTGAGAGCTGCCGTGTCGGAAATGCTCGCCAAATCGAATGCCGGTTCGGGTGGCAGTTCGACAAGGGTGACGCGGGTAATGTTTCTGACCGATCCGCTGGATCTCGACCGGGGCGAGATCACTGACAAGGGCTCGGTAAACCAGCGCGCAGTCTTGCGGCACCGCGCGCATCTTGCCGACGCTCTTTACTCAGGAGATCCGCGGGTGATCATGGCGAAGGGGAAGACTTGATGAGAATCGAAGGAACATCGGCATTCGTGACCGGCGCCGGATCGGGCCTCGGTGAGGCGACCGCACGTCATCTCTCGGAACTGGGTGCAAAGGTTGCCGTTTTTGACATTGACGCCGACAAGGCAAAGGCTGTGGCGTCCGACATCGACGGGCTGGCATTTGCGGGCGATGTCGCGTCCGACAAGGACGTCGAGAGCGCCTTTGCCAGGATGAGCGAAGCACAGGGAGTGCCGCGCATCGTCGTCAATTGTGCCGGAATAGGGGTGGCGGGCCGGATCGTCGGTCGCGATGGGCCGATGCCGTTGAGCGACTTCGAGCGGGTGATCCGCGTCAACCTGACCGGCACGTTCAACGTCATGCGTGTGGCTGCGAATGCGATGGCGGCGCTCGACGCCGACGACGACGGCGAACGCGGCACGATCGTCAACACAGCCTCGGTCGCGGCCTTCGAAGGACAGATCGGACAGGCCGCGTATTCAGCCTCCAAAGGGGGCATCGTCGCGATGAGCTTGCCCGCCGCTCGAGAGTTCGCGCGTTTCGGCGTTCGCGTGAATGTCATCGCACCGGGTATCTTTCTCACTCCGCTACTCCGCTCGTTGCCGGACGATGTGCAGGCAAGTCTCGCCGCGTCGATACCGTTTCCGTCACGCCTCGGACAGCCGTCCGAATTCGCTCAAGCAGCAGCGTTCTGCATCACGATGGGTTATCTGAACGGCGAAGTCATCCGGCTTGATGGCGGGACGCGTCTCGCTCCAAGGTGACAGCTCGGACGACGGGCTTGGAACGTCTGGAACTGCGTGAACGTCTCGCACATTGCCGGGACCCTAGACGCGTTTCAGGGCGATTGGGCGATCCTGACGACAGGGTCAGAAAGCGCTACACCAGATGCCTTGCCAGAAACTCGAATGTCCGCTCATGTGCCAGCTTTGCCGCGTCGGCTACAAAAGTCGGACGAGCATCGTTCGCGAAAGCGTGGCCCGCGTCGTAGAGGTGGATTTCCATCTCCGGCAGATAGGCTTTCGCCTCGGCCAGCATCTCGGGCGGAATATGGTCGTCCGTACGACCGAAGTGCCCAAGGAACGGGGCCCTGAGCGGACTGTCGAGATATTGCGGAAGCCGGGTGCCGTAAAAGGCGACGGCTGCGGCGATGTCGAGTTTCTGCGCCGCGCGAAGCGCCAGCCCGCCGCCCCAGCAGAAGCCGATCACGCCGACCTTGCTTCCCCGAGAGGCAAGCGCTTTCACGGCTGCGTCGATGTCCATCATGGTCTGGTCGAGCTTCGAGGCCAGCATCAGGTCGCGACCGCGTGGCGCCTGGTCGAAGGGTATGACGGCTCCTTTTTCGCCCCGGTCGAAAAGTGCCGGAATAGCGACATGATAGCCTTCGGCGGCATAGAATTCTGCCACACCTTTCAACTGGTCGGTCACACCGAAAATCTCTTGCAGGATTACGATACCGCCACGGCTCGCGCCTCGCGCCTCGGTCATCCAGCAATCAAGATCATGGCCATCGGCGGCCGTGAGAGAAATCGTCATTCTGCCAATCCTTTTGGGGGTGAGGCCTTCCATAGCCGGGAAGGCCCCGATTGATCACTCGCCGACCGGAATTCCGGCTTCTTCGTAGTAGCGCGCGGCGCCCGGATGATAGGGCATGACGTTGCCCGGAGCCATCGTCGCGGGGTCAGCCTGACGGAATGCGCCGAAGGCCTCGCCCAGGGCGTCTTTGTTTTCGGCAACGATGCGGGTCATGTTGTAGACCAGTTCGTCATCCACTCCGGCGTTGGTCAGAAGCATCCAGGGCACACGGATCAGCGTTGCTCCGCGGGTCTGAAGGCCATTGATGTTCTCGTTCTGCGGCAGGTCCGCCATGTAACCTGCAGGCAGGAATTCGGCGAGGGCAGCAGCGCCTTCTTCGGTGTTGTTGGGCGAGATGTAACACAGCCCGCCACGGCCCTGAAGTTTCACTGCCGCTTCCTGTCCGGCCCCGGCGTTCAGGCTGACGAGGGCAATATCCACCAGCCCGTCGCCCAACGCGTTAATGCCGTCCACGAAGCTCGAAACCGGAACCTGCTGAAAGTCTTCATAGCTCAGTCCGGCCGAGGCCAGAGAGCCGGCGATATAGAAAGGAATGATTGTCGAAGAGGTGTATTCGGAGGCGATCCGGATATCACCTGACTTGCCGACCAGGTCGTTGACGCTTTCGATGTTCATGTCGCAGGGCGCCATGATGCCGGTGGTCAACGGGAACATTACCCCCACCAGTCGGATGTTCGGATGCTCGCGGTCGAAGTTGCCCGTCGCCGTGTAGGCGAAGGCGGCTTCCGCACCGTTGGCATAGCCAAAATCGACTTCTCCGGATTCCAGAAGTGGCATGTAGCCGACCAGCGGCTGTGTCCTTGCGGTAATGCCGTTTTCATTTGCCACGACGGCTACGGCCTGGCCCGCATTGTAGGCAAGCGAACCTTGCGCCCCGGTTGCCATCGAGACGACCTGCGCTTCGGCCGCCGATACCATCGCAAGGCCGGAAAGCCCTGCTGTTGCCAGTGTTTTCAGATGTACCATGATATCCTCCCTCGGTTAGATCATGTAGTCAGGTGGGCTGCCCGTCCGCCCTTGACCGGGCTTTCAGAACTACGAGCGACAGCCCCAGAAGCAGGGCTAGCGCGGCGGCGAAAATGTGCGTGGCGAGCGCCACGTTGATGAAACCGAGTGGCAGGCTGAGTGCACCGAGCGCAAGCGCGGTCAGGCGCAGGATCACGTTCAGCCTACGACACCAGAACCCTGCGATCCCGGCGGAAACGGCGGCGATTCCGATGGCGGTGAGACAGGCGGCAAGAATGGTTTCACTGATGGGCCCCACGAACAGCAGCGCCGGTGTCGAGACGAAGGCGAAGGGCAGGATGAAGGCGGCCCAGCCAACCCGCATGGCCGCCACACCGGTGGCGAATGGTCCGGCCTTCGAGATCGTTGCCGCCGCAAAGGCGGCAAGGGCCACAGGTGGCGTGATCATCGACATCATGCCGAAATAAAGGATGAAGAGATGCGCCGCTATGGGCGTCACACCCGCCTCGACCAACGAAGGCGCCACGAGGGCTGCGAGAAGAACATAGACCCCGGAAGTTGGCATGCCCATACCGAGGACGATGCAGACGACCGCCGAGATGATCAAAAGCAGGATCAGGCTGGACCCGACGGAATCGACCAGAAGCAGCGTCAGGGCAAAGCCGAGGCCGGTGACGTTCAGAACTCCGATGACGAAGCCCGCAGCGGCGACAATCAGGATCAGATCGACCATGGACGTACCGGTATCGACGAAGACCGCCGCAAGTGTCTTCAGGGTCAGCCGCGTGCCGCGGTAGCCCCGGACGAAACTTGTAAGGACGATGACCAGAGACGCCAGAAGCGCGGAATCCTCAGGGTCGAGCCGCATCCAGAACAGGGCATAGAGAAGCACGGCGAAGGGCACGAGGAAGTGCCAGCCCTCGAACAGTACCTGTCGCGTTGTCAGCGTGGCTTCTTCAGGCGCAGCGATACCGTCGCGGGCCGCAATCAGGTCGACCTGCATGAAGACGCCTACGTAGAAAAGGATAGCAGGCACCAATGCGGCCGCCGCGACCGTGGCGTAGGGAATGTCGAGGAACTCGGCCATGAGGAAGGCCGCCGCCCCCATGATCGGCGGCGTCAGCTGTCCGCCGGTCGACGCGACGGCCTCGATCGCGCCCGCGTCCTCTTTGGAGTATCCGCCGCGCTGCATCAGCGGAATGGTGATGACGCCCGTGGTCGCCACGTTCGATACCGCCGAGCCCGAGATCGACCCGAACAGCGCCGAACCAACGACAGCGATCTTCGCACTGCCGCCGCGCGTACGTCCTGTGGCTGCCAGGGCAAGGTCCGTGAAGAAGGCTCCGCCGCCGGCTGCAAAGAGAAGCTGGCCGAAAAACACGAAAAGCAGAACCGTGATCGTTCCGACGGCAAGCGGCGACGAGAAGACGGCCGAGGAATCGAAGCCCACATAGTCGACCAGCCGGACCGGGCTCAGTTCGCGTCCGATCAGGCGGCCGGGCACCTTGTCCGCAAGAAGGGCATAGACCAAAAACACGCCAATGATGCCGAAAAGCATGAAGCCAGCGCGCCGGCGGATACCGTCCATAACGGCCAGAACGACCACGGCGCCGATTAGTGTGATCTGCCAGGGCCGGTAGAATTGCTCTTTCAGCAGCCAGACGAAATCCCAGGCCGCGTAGCTCAGCGTTCCCGCACATAGAAGCGCGATAGCCACATCCGGTAGCCAGGGGCGTGAGACGGGCGTTCCCGAGGGACCGAAGCGCAGGAAAGCTATGGTCAGGGCGAGGCCAAGCTGGAAGGCCATATATTGCTGACGCAGGAGCGCGAACCCAAGCCGCGTGTGCATTTCGAGGTTCCACAGGATGCAAGCGACGCACATCAGCGTCGCCAGGACCGCGACGATCCAGTGAACCAGCGATCTGCGATCCTGCGCGTCGGTCATGCTTCCAACTCGTCCGGCCAGTAAAGCCGCATCGGATTATCGACCAGCAACTGGCGTTGAAGCACCTCTGTCGGTGCGATCCTCGGTATGACATCGACCAGCGCGCCATCGTCCGGCATATGCGAGTGCATGTTCGGGTGTGGCCAGTCTGTGCCCCACAGCGTCCGATTAGGGAAGCGCTCGACCAGGGTACGGGCGTAGGGGATCACATCGTCATAGGGTGGGCCTGCCAAAGTCAGGCGTTCGGGGCAGGAGACCTTGATCCAGAAGTCAGGATTCGCGTCCATCAGTGCTAGAACGCGGGCGAACCCGTCCCCTTCCAGTCCCTCGGTCAAATCGGGGCGGCCCATGTGATCTATCACGACGGTGCCGGGTAGACTTTGAATGAAAGAAGACAACTCGGCGAGTTCAGTGGATTCGAAGTAGACCACAATGTGCCAGCCAAACGCGCCGATGCGCTCGGCAATCCGAACGTAGTTGTCCTTTGGTGCGTTGCCCACGAGGCGCTTGAGAAAGTTGAACCGCACGCCGCGCACACCTGCGTCGTGCAAACGGGCAAGTTCATCGTCGGCAATGTCCGGATCGATGACGGCGACACCTCGCGCGCGGCCTTGGGATCGCGCGATCGCATCGAGCATCGCTGAATTGTCGCTGCCGTGGCAGGTGGCCTGCACGATGACGTTGCGTGCCAGGCCAAGGTGATCGCGCAATGCGAAAAGCCGCTCGGCCGGCGCGTCCACCGGTGTGTACTTCCGCTTGGGCGAGAAGGGGAACCGATCCGCTGGACCGAAGACATGACAATGCGCGTCCACTGCACCCGCCGTTGGCCGAAAGGCTGGGCGCGATGGGGAAGGATGGAACGGCAGATAGTTCGGATCGGCAGCAATCGGGTATCCGCGCGCGCTCTCTTCGATCGTGGTCATGTCTGTGATGGTCCCTCCCGATTCCAAGTCTGCGACAGACAATAGCATTTGAGAAATGGATACTCGTGTTCCATACTATCACTCAAAATGATGGTCTCTTGAAAATGCTTCTGAATTTCGACCTGAACCTGCTGGTCGTCCTCCATGTTCTTCTGGAAGAGCGCAGCGTGACGCGAACCGGCGAAAGGTTGGGCAGGACGCAATCCGCCATTTCGAACGCGCTTAGGCGGCTTCGGGACACGCTGGGCGACCCGCTTCTGGTTCGAACGCCCGATGGGTTGAGCCCGACGCCAAGGGCTGTTGAACTCGCGCCCATCGTCGCCAAGATCGTGGAGGATGCAGGGGCCTGCGTGACGCGGCCTTCCGAATTCGACCCCGCTACCGCCGAGGCGAGGTTCGCCATCGGCGCGCCCGACCGTTTCAGCCTGCCGGTGTTCCTGCCGCTGCTCGAACATCTGGGGAAGGTCGCGCCGGGTATCGTCATCAATTTGCGGACGACCGACCGCGACTACGCGATCCGCCTGATCGAGGCCGACGAAATCGACCTTGCCATTGGCTGGTTCGACCGCACCCCACCGCACCTCAAGCGGATGCTGGCATATGAGGACCGCTTCGTTTGCCTGTGCCGCCGCGACCACCCTCTGGTCAGCGGGGGGAAGCGTCCGGGGCTTGAAGAAATCCTGAGCTTTTCGCACCTGGTGGTCAGCTCGACCGGGGACAGGCGCGCGGCCTTCGATGCGGTGCTGGATCGGCACGGCGCGACACGCACCATCGCGGCAACCTTGATGAGCTTTACCATCGTTCCCGAACTGTTGCTGGAATCGGACCTTGTCGGCGTCTTCACGCATCGGACAAGCGAGTACTTCGTCCGAAGCCACGATCTGGCAGCAGTCACCGTGCCTCTCGATATGGCTCCCATCGCCAATCATCTGATCTGGCATCGAAGGTTCGAAGGCGACCGCGCCCATGCCTGGTTGAGGGCGCAGATCCAGAAGGTTTGCACGGATTGATCGCGACGCGGTGCCTTGCTCTGCCGGAGCCGCCGCAACGGTTCCACGAGTTCACGATCGCCACACGAAGGATCCGGCTGAGCGCGGCGAAACGGTCCGAAGCGCGAGCACTTCCGGATGTGCCTTCGCTGGTTCGGAGTGAATGCGCTGGAGGTACTCTATACATCTGCCTTGCGAGAGGATAGGGCCGTTCCCTTGCTGGTGAGAATGCGGATGTCGGCGTTCCGTCCTCTCTCCTGAACTCGTGAAGTGGACCAGACGTGAAACAGGCTCTCGCAAAAGCTCTCGATGGCAAAGGTTATACCGCGCTCACCGCGGTGCAGGAAGCGGTGACCAGCCCGGCGATGATCGGCAAGGACCTTCTAGTGTCGGCGCAGACAGGTTCCGGCAAGACGCTTGGGTTCGGGCTTGCGATCGCACCGGTCATCCTTGGTGAGGCCGAGGCCTTTGAACCCGCGGCGGCCCCTCTGGCACTGGTGATCGCGCCAACACGGGAGTTGGCCCTGCAGGTCAAGCGGGAGCTTGCGTGGCTTTATGCCCAAGCCGGTGCCGTACTTGCGTCGACCGTCGGCGGCATGGACATGCGCGACGAGCGTCGGGCGCTCGAGCGGGGCGCGCATATTGTCGTGGCCACGCCTGGCCGCCTGCGAGACCATATCATGCGCGGTTCGATTGATCTGAGCGCCCTCAGAGCCGTGGTTCTGGACGAAGCCGACGAAATGCTCGACCTGGGTTTTCGCGAGGATCTGGAGTTCATTCTCGACCAGGCGCCTTCCGAGCGCCAGACACTCATGTTCTCGGCAACCGTCCCGGCAGCCATCGCAAAACTGGCGACCAACTATCAGAAAGACGCGGTGCGAATTGCCACGACGACCGGGCACACGCAGCATGCGGACATCGACTACCGTGCGCTGAACGTATCGGCGCGCGATGGTGAGAATGCCATCATCAACGTCCTGAGATACTACGAAGCCCCGAACGCGATCGTGTTCTGCAATACCCGCTCGATGGTCAACCGGCTGACCACCCGCCTGTCGAACCGGGGCTTCTCGGTCGTAGCGTTGTCGGGCGAGCTTTCGCAGAACGAGCGGACACACGCCCTTCAGGCCATGCGCGACGGGCGCGCACGGGTCTGCGTGGCGACGGACGTGGCTGCCCGAGGGATCGACTTGCCGAATCTGGAACTGGTGATCCACGCCGAATTGCCCACGAACCAGGACACGCTTCTGCATCGCTCCGGGCGAACCGGTCGCGCCGGGCGAAAGGGTGTAAGCGCACTGATAGTGGCACCGTCCTCGCGCAAGAAAGCCGAACGTCTGTTGAGCTGGGCCAAGGTCAGGGCCGAGTGGGCCGAGGCGCCTTCTGCCGAAGAGGTTACGGCAAAAGACGACGAGCGGATGATGGCGAGCTCCGACTGGGACGGGGAAGTCGAAGCATCCAACCGCGATGCCGTCACCCGACTGACCGAGCGTTTCTCGGCAGAACAGATTGCCGCGGCCTATGTGCGTCTTTATCGAGAGCGTCGCTCCGCTCCGGAAGAATTGTCTGAACCCTCGCAACCTGCGCCGCCGCGTGCCGCTTTCGGCCCAAGCGTGTGGTTTTCGCTCGATGGCGGTAGAGAAGCCGGAGCGGAACCGCGTCGGATCTTGCCGATGCTCTGCAAGCTGGGAGGGCTATCGCGCGAAGATATCGGAGCCATCCGTGTGCGGCCGAATGCGTCACTGATCGAAATTCGCGAAAGCGCCGTTGGTGGATTCCTTGCCGCGATTGGCCCCGAAATGGTCCTGGAGGAGGGTGCAACTCTGACCCGGCTCGCATCGCCGCCGAACCAAGAGCGTTCTCCATCGCCGGAGAGAACGGCCCCTGTCGAGGGCAGGACTCCACGGCCTGCCAGACCCCGCGAGCCGGTAGAACCAGTCACACCGGCGGTTTCCAGGAAGACCGAAACGACCCGGCCGGTAGATCGGAAAGTCGACCCGAAGCCACCATTCAGGAAGCCCGGCGCGATGAAGACCGGCTATTCGAAAGCGAAGCGCGAGGACTCGAAAAGGACCGAGGGCCCAAAGGCTGAGCCGTGGAAGGCTCGGCCATCGAATGCCAAACCGAAGTCAACGGGGGCCTCGAAGCCATCGAAGTCGACGGGAGCACCGGCAGCTGCGGCGGTCTCGGGCGGAGCACAGGGCGAGACCCGCGGTCCCAAGCCGCCGGTCGGCAAGGCATCCAGCAAGAAGAACCGCGCAAGGCAACTCGCGAAGGGAGGCAATGCCGCCGCTGGCGGCAAGGGCAAGAAGCCGTGGAAAGGCAAGTCCTAGAGTCCGGCACACCAGCGTACTGGAGGGCACTTCCTGGCAAGGTCAGGCGGCGAGGATGATGCGGCCTTGGTCTATCCTCGAGGACATAAGTCCTGGCTCATCGTTCGCCGCGTCGATAGGGCGCCATGAGCGCTTCTGGCACCTCGGCTCGGCGGGCAACGAGGATCAGAGCCACGATCGACAGCACATATGGGGCCATCAGGAACAACTGATAGGGTACGCCTTCGAGAGCGGTTTGCAGGCGCAGCTGATAGGCGTCGAAAAGCGCGAAGAGAAGGGCTCCGAGCAGCGCCTTTCCCGGTCGCCAAGAGGCGAAGACCACCAAGGCGATGCAGATCCAGCCACGTCCCTGCACCATCCCGGGGAAGAAACTGTTGAACGCAGCCGTTGTCAGGAACGCCCCGCCGACAGCCATAAGCGCCGATCCCGCGACAACGGCTCCGATCCGTATCCGTATCGGGTTCAACCCCTGTGCTTCGACGGCCTCCGGGCTTTCCCCTGTCATGCGGATGGCCAGCCCCAGCGGCGTCCGCGCCAGCAAATAACTTGTGACCGCGACCGCCAGCAGGGCCAGATACGTCGGAATCGACTGCGAGAACAGGATTGGGCCCAGGACGGGTAAGTCGGACAGGAATGGAAGAACGACCGGACGGAATGGCTCGATCGTCGGGGGCAGGTCGCCGACGACGACGATCAGGCGATAGAGATAATATGACAACGCCGAAGCAAAGAGCGTGATCCCAACCCGGAACGAGCGGCGGCACGTTCTCCTTGATCTCGATGTCGCAGCGACCGACACTGTCTGATGGACTATTCCGCTCTACTTCTGGCCGCTCTGGCCCTTGCCGCGGGCGGCGTCCTCAAAGGGGCGGTCGGCGCGGGGGCGCCCATTCTGGCGGTGCCCATCCTAGCGTTGCTATACGACGTACCGCTCGCCGTGGCAATTTTCACTCTGCCAAACCTGATGGCGAACCTGTGGCAGGGATGGGCCTTCCGGACGGAACAACTTGCGGCCCGCTTTGTCTGGACTTTCGCTCTCACGGGGGCGGCAGGAGCCGGCGTCGGGTCGTTGTTGCTGGCCATACTGTCAGGCGAAATGCTGATGGCGGTCTTGGCGATGGTTGTCTTCATTTATATCGGGGTGCGGCTTCTGAAGCCCGGCTGGTTCCTGACACGTGCGCTCGCCGACCGTTTGGCTCCGGTCGCGGGCTTCGTCGGCGGCGTGATGCAGGGTGCGGGCGGCGTTTCGGCCCCAGTCTCTGTCACCTTCCTGAATTCAATGCGCCTGGAGCGGGGTCAGTTCATCGCAACGATTTCGGTCCTCTTTGCCGCCATGTCGGCTGTGCAGATCCCTGCGCTCTGGAGCCTCGGAATCCTGACTCCCGAACGGATGGCCTATTCGGCGCTGGCCGCGCTGCCACTGTTCGTCGGCATGCCGGTCGGAGCCTGGCTTGCCCGCTTCATTTCACGCGAGAAATTCGACAGGATCATTCTCGGTCTTCTGGCGTTTATCGCCCTCAGGTTGCTGTATCAAGCACTGGTCTGAATGAGCTGATCGTGTCCCCCAGCATGTTTGCGTGTCGCGGATCGGCAGACTAGAATGTCGGCTGCAAGATCGGTCTTTCCGCCGGTTCGAGACTCCGATGACAAAGAGGCCGCGACATGACGAAACGCCGGATCGGTGTGTTTACCGGAAACAGGGCCGAGTACGGGCTTCTGGTGCCTGTCCTCCGCGCGTTGCGTGACGATCCGGACCTGGAGTTGCAGTTGATCGTCGGTCAGGCAGGAATGTCGGACGAAGGGGAGGGTTTCCCGGTTGCGGCGGAAGTGCCGATTTCACGTTCTGAAGAGACACTCGCATCCACGCCTAGGGCTATCGGTCAGGGCATACTCGACATGACGTCGGCGCTGGAGAAGCTGGGACCGGAGGTCTTCGTTGTCTACGGCGACCGGTTTGAAGCTTTCGCCGCCCTGATCGCCTCGACCCAGCAGGGGCTTCCGACGGCGCATATGGAAGGCGGCGATTTGACTCAAGGTGGCACTCTGGACGATGTCGTGCGCCATGCGATGACCAAACTGGCGCATGTCCATCTTGCGACCAATGCCCTCTCGGTGACGCGCATCCGTCAACTCGGCGAAGAGGACTGGCGCATCCACGATGTCGGATTTCCGACGCTTGACCTGATCCGGACCGGAGATTTCAGCTCGCCCGATGAGGTAGCGGACGCGATTGGTGTGGACCTGTCGCGCCCGCTTGTCATTTTTACATTGCACCCGATCACGACGTCTCCAGAGAATGCTGCGAGCGAGATCGCTGCCTGCCTCGCGGCTTTGGAGCAGGTTCGGGATATCCTTGGAGCCCAGATCGTTCTGACCTACCCAAACAGCGACCTTGGGTCCGGCATCATCGTCGAGGCACTTGAAAGCTGGGCGGCTGAGCGTCCCGACGTCGTGTTGCGCAAGAGCCTGGGACGACGTCTCTACCATGGTGTTCTGAACGTCTGCGGCCGGGTGACCAACGGCGTCTGCGTCGGCAATTCGTCGAGCGGCGTCAAGGAAACCATGGCATTCGCCTGTCCGGCCGTCGATGTCGGGCCACGCCAGTCCGGCCGGCTTGCCGGAGACAACGTCTCGCACGTCGCGCTGGACCCCAATGAGATGTTCGTCTCCATGCGCCGCGCCCTGATCGACGGGCGTTACCGGAGCGCGATTGCTGCCGCCCCGAACCCCTACGGGCAAGGTGATACCGGTCCGAAGGTCACGCGGATTCTGCGCGAAATCGACTTGAGTGATCCGAGGCTGCTGAACAAGCAAACTATTCTTCCGACACTTTGATTCCAACCATTGGTCTTGCGGGCGGAACGGGATAGTCACAGATTGATCCGACAGGATTTGGAGATTGATATGACCAATGCGCTGAAGGTTGCACTTGTCGGGATCGGCAAGATTGCTTCCGACCAGCATGTACCGTCGATCCGCGCCAGTGACGACTGGGAGCTTTCGGCAACGGTCAGTCGAAACGGCTCGGTCGACGGCGTCGATTCCTTCCGGGACATGGAGACGATGCTGGCCGCGCGCCCCGACATCAGTGTCGTTTCACTGTGCTTGCCACCGTTACCGCGCTATGACTTCGCCGTTGCCGCGCTTCGGGCGGGCCGTCACCTGATGTTGGAGAAGCCCCCAGGCGCAACTCTTGCCGAGGTTATCGCGCTTCAGGCGATGGCATCGGACGCAGGGGTCAGCATTTATGCGACGTGGCACAGCCGAATGGGGAAAGGAGTGGCCGCGGCCAAGGCATGGCTTGCCCACAAGTCTGTGACCCGCGCCCACATAACCTGGCGTGAGAGTGTGCGAAAATGGCATCCGGGACAGGACTGGGTCTTCGAACCGGGCGGCATGGGTGTTTTCGATCCCGGGATCAACGCACTGTCCATCCTGACGAGCATATTGCCTGCGCCGGTCCATTTGCGCGCCGCCGAACTGGCCTTTCCCGCGAACCGTGCCACTCCGATCGCAGCGCACCTGACCTTTTCCGACAATGTCAGCGCGGAACTCGACTGGCGTGAGGATGATGCGGATCTCTGGGAGATCGAAGTCGGGACGCCCGACGGTGTCTTGTTGCTCCGGCACGGAGGAAACTCTCTTGAAATCAACGGCGAAAGCCAAAGCGCCGGGCTGGGCTCTGAAGGCGAGTATCCCGCTCTCTACGCCCGGATGGCCGATCTGGTACAGACCGGTGCAAGTGAAGTCGATCTCGCTCCCATGATCCATGTGGCTGATGCCATGACCCTTGGTCGTCGGATCACCGTCGACCCATTCGAGTTCTGAGGAAGGAAATTATCATGCTGACAGGCAAGCACCTGATTGCTGGAGACTGGGTTGACGGGGATTCGACGTTCCAGTCGTCTCCGTCGAGCGGTGAACCGAGGTCCTATGCGGTGGGATCACCCGCCCTCGTGGCGCGGGCCTGCAAAGCCGCCGAGGACGCTTTTCCGGCGTTTGCGGCCACATCGCGAGAGGCACGCGCAGCGTTTCTCGAGAAGATCGCAGAGGAACTCGACGCGCGCGGAGACGAAATCACCGAAGTCGGGACCTCGGAGACCGGCCTTCCGGCTGCTCGGCTACAGGGCGAACGGGGACGGACAACGGGCCAGTTACGGCTTTTCGCAGCGCATATACGCGCCGGCGACTACCTTGACCGAAGGCACGACAAGGCGCTTCCCGACCGGTCACCATTGCCGCGCCCTGATCTGAAGATGATTCAGGTGCCGACCGGTCCCGTCGCAGTGTTCGGAGCGTCGAACTTTCCTCTGGCATTCTCGACAGCGGGTGGCGACACGGCATCGGCTCTGGCAGCGGGTTGCCCTGTGGTGGTCAAGGGCCACTCCGCGCATCCGGGCACAGGAGAGTTGGCGGCCCAGGCCATCGCTGCCGCAGTTGAGGCTTGCGGCATGCCGGCGGGCACATTCAGCCTGATCCAGGGCGGCAACCGTGCGGTGGGCGAAGCGCTGGTCACGCACCCACTGATCCAAGCCGTTGGCTTCACCGGGTCGCTTGGTGGAGGACGGGCCTTGTTCGACCTCTGCGCCGCGCGCCCCGCTCCGATCCCGTTCTTTGGCGAACTGGGCAGCGTCAACCCGATGTTCATCATGCCGGCCGCGCTGGGCACGCGCGGCAAGGCCATTGCCGAAGGTTGGGCCGGATCGTTGACCATGGGCGCTGGCCAATTCTGCACCAATCCCGGGATCGCTGTCGTTCCTAAGGGCGCAGAGGGCGACGCCTTTGCCGAAGCCGCACACACTGCGCTGGCTGGCGTCGGCTCGCAGACGATGCTGACGGACGGTATAGCCAAGGCTTACCGCGAAGGGCGCGACCGCGTGGCAGGGTCGAAGGGCGTGAGGGAGGTTCTGACCTCGACGTGCGATCTGAGGAATGCGTCGCCTTATCTTTACGAGGTTTCGGCTGAAGATTGGTTGGCGAACGAAGAACTGGGCGAAGAGGTCTTCGGGCCGCTTGGCGTCATGGTGCGCACAGACGGGCTGGACCAGATGGGGGCGATGGCGCGGGCGATGCAAGGACAGTTGACTGCGACGGTACATGTCGACGAGGCGGACCACGCCGACGCCTCGGTTCTTGTGCCGCTCCTGGTGCGCAAGGTCGGACGGGTGCTTGCAAACGGGTTCCCGACGGGTGTCGAAGTGGCGGATTCGATGGTACACGGCGGGCCGTATCCGGCGTCGACAAATTTCGGTGCGACCTCGGTCGGCACGCTGGCTATTCGGCGCTGGCTGCGCCCGGTTTGCTTTCAGAACATGCCGGATGCGCTGTTGCCCGAGGACCTGCGATAAGCACGAAAGACGAAGCGGAAACAGGCCCCCGATTGACCTGCGAGCCCTCCGAATTTTTTTCGGCCGGGAGGAAGGCGCGATCGCCGTCCGGTTTCGGTCCTCCTCTGTCAAAAACTTCGGGGAGCGCAAAGCGCAGCGCTCCCCGCATCGCGCTTGCCAGAAGCGAGATGCTCTGATTAGTTTGGCGTACCTAACCGGGCAGCGGGGTGTCTACTGGACCCGCCCGACGTCACGAAAGACGCGTGAAATCCCCGCGAAAACCGGCCCTTTGGGGTCATTTTCGAAATGCCGGGCGATAGGCTGAAACGGGGGTCTGTCAATGAAAACGACGGGTGTAATCGGTCTGGGCGACATGGGTTCGGGCCTTGCGAAGAATCTCATCCGGAGCGGCTTCGAATGCTGGGGTATTGATCTGCTCGAGCGGCGGATGACGGCGTTCCGCGAGATGGGCGGCCGGCTCGCTGCCGATGTCGCGGAGGTCGGACGGAATGCCGGGTCGGTATTCGTCATGGTGATGACTGGGGACGAGGCAAAGGATGTCATCCTCGGGTCGGGCGGACTTGTGGCAAACATGGCGCCAGGTGGCTCTATCCTGTTGTCGGCTACCGTCAAGCCGCGCGAGGCACGCGAGATCGGCGCGGCGATGGAGGGTTCGGGGATCAATCTGATCGACACGCCGGTCTCGGGCGGTTTTCCCGGCGCTCAGGCTGGGACGCTGACGATGATGGCGGCCGCGCCCGACGCGGTGCTCGACGCTCTCAAACCGGTCATGGAAGCCGTCAGCGCCAATATCCACAGGGTCGGGACTTCGCCGGGTGAGGGTCAAACGGTGAAAGCCTGTCTGCAATCGCTGATCGGGGCGCAGTTCTCGGCGACCTTCGAGGCCGCGGCCCTGGCGGCAAAGGCCGGTGTGTCCGGGCAGGTTCTTCTGGACGTCTTCTCAACGTCGTCGGCCGGCTGCGGCGTGGTGAACAACGCTCTTCAAAAAATCATCGACCGGCAGTTCGAGGGTACCGGCAGCCATATCAACACGATGCACAAAGACCTGACGATTTCCATGAATCTGGGAGAGGAATTGCGCGTTCCGCTGCACACTGCGGCAGCGGCGATGCAGATTTTTCATGCCGGCCGGTCGAAGTATCCCAACGGCGACAACTGGGTCTGCACGCGGGTCATTGAGGATATCGTCGGCGCGGAACTGCATCGGGAAAAGTCGAAGTGAAGCTGGGTGTCATCTGTGACGGCATCAGCCGTGATCTGGGCCATGCCATTGATGTCATGGATGAATTCGACCTTACCTATGCCGAACTGCAGTTCGTCGGAGAAAAGGAAGTTGGCGATCACTCGGCCGGCGAAATCCGCGAGATCGATGAATTGTTGCGAGACAGGGGCAAACCCGTCTCGTGCGTGAGCCGTCACGTCTTTGCGGGCCTGACGACGGCGAACGCGGTAGGAGACGAGCCGCACACCAAACACATGGACGCGCTGAAACGGGTGATCGACATGGCCCATGTTGTGGGCAGCCCGCTGGTCCGGATCATGACCAACAAGAAAGAGCAGATCCTCTGGGGGCGGAACGGGGCCGAGAAGTGGAATGTGGCGCACGGGGCATGGGACAAGACGGTGCACCTGATCGCGCCCGCGATCGACGTTGCTCGGGAGGCGGGTGTGACGTTGGTGGTCGAGACCGGAAACGGGACGATGGTGAACTCGAATTACACCGCGCGGAAGCTGATCGACGATTTGGACGCGAAAGACGTCTTGAACGTGCTGTGGGACCCCGCGAACAACTGCTGGTGCCATGAGAGAGCGTTTCCCGAAGGATATGAGGAAGTTAGGGGTGGATACCTGGGTCATGTCCATATCAAGGACGTGAAGGTGGACACGCCGAGGGCAACGCTGGAAGTTCGCAGGATGGGCGAAGGGCAACTGGCGGAGCTGTTCCAGCCGATGGCCGATGCGTTGCGGGCGGACGGCTACGACGGAGTGATCAGCTTCGAGAGCGTCTACCATCCGGGCAACGGCGATTTCGAGGCCGGGTTCCGGCTATGCATCGACCGGTTCAGGGCCATCTTTGGCTGACGTGTTGATGCGTGGCGTTGACGAACGCGTTTAGATTTGCCGCCCGCGAGAACCCGTTCTAGGTTTGACCGCCCGAGGTCTCGAAGAATGCTCATGTGCGGTTCAAGCGGCAAGGTCGAAACGAAATGATCCGCTTTCTGGATGCCACGCTGGGGCGATGGCTGAGACATTTCCTGTTCGTGCTGGTGCGGACTTACTATGCGTTGTTCTACAACATCAGTTGCTCCAACAAGCACCTGTTGCAGGATTGTCCGGGCACCCTGATCCTTGCCACCCATGTCAGCCGCCACGACGGGCCTCTGATCGCGGCGGTACTTTATTCCACGACCCGGATACGGCCCACGGCGCATTACAACGAGTATTACAGTTGGGCACAGTGGCTTCCGATGGTTGTCACTTCGACGATCCCCATGAGTTCGCCCAAGTCATGGCCGGAAGAAAAGCGGCGTGCGCGGAAGGCGCGGACACTGGAGGTGATCCACAAGGTGCTGGCCAGAGGCAGTGCCATCCTCGTGTTCCCGGCAGGACGCATCCGCAAGCAAGAGCGAGAGATTGTCGAACCCTACCTCACCGGCGTGCACGAGATCCTGCGAGCCGAGCCGGAAACGCCTGTGATGCTTTTGAAACTGGGCGGTTTGGGGAAATTCCAGCCAGCCCGGCATGATCTCTTCTGGAGTTTTCTCGGGATCAGGAACGGGCGGCGGCACGTCAGCATCGAGATTTCTCCGGTCAATGGTCTGGATCCTGCGATGGAACTGGCGCCGTTCAACGCGCGATTGGAGGAGTTGCTGAACGGGTGAGTCAGACCCGAATGGTCTCAAGGCGCTGACAGCTGCACAGATGGGGTACTCGACCTTCGAGAAGGAAATCTCGGACGGGCGTATTTCACTGGTGGCCACGACATCCAGGCGCGGACGCTGACCAGATGGCTGATCCGAAGCCGCCTTGCGGAGGCAGGAGCTGCTGCCGGCAGAGCGTCAGCGCCTGAGCGTGCTCAGCCTTTGGGGTCGATCCCGTTCTGGCGCGCAATGAAATCGGCCAGCATCGGCAGGTAGCGTTCGCCTTCGCCGGCTGCCTCCATTGCGGCGTAGGAATTCTTCACCACGGATTGCACAGGGTTCACAGCGCCGATCGCGGTGCAGAGATTGGTAAGGTAGGCCATGTCCTTGTGGGCGTTCGAGATGGCGAATCTGTGAGCGTTCTCATCGCCTTCGAGCGTCCATTTCATGAAGGTCTGGTAGAAGCCGTTGGAAAGGCGGCCGGGGCGGATGACGCTGTCGAACTGTTCAGGCGTCAGACCCGATTTGCGTGCGATGGCCAGTGCCTCGGCATAAAGCGCGCCGTAGCCCATCGCGAGGAAATTGTTCAGAAGCTTCATCTTGTGGCCAAGCCCGACCTCGCCCAGGTGAACGACGACGCCGGCCCAGGTGTCGAGCACGGGTTTGATACGGTCGAACACCTCGGGTGACGCCCCGACCATCGCGTCAAGCGTGCCCTCCCAGGCTTCCTTCGGCGTACGGGCAAGGGGGGCGTCCGCCATGTGGCCTCCGGCGGCTTCGATTTCGGCTTTCAGCGTCAGCGTGGAAACCGGGTCGGAAGTGGAGCAGTCGACGATGATCGCACCGGGGCGTAGACCCGCAAGCAGGCCGTTCTCGCCGCGGATATTGGCCTCGACTTGGGGGCTGCCGGTGACGCAGAGGTGGATGATGTCGGAGCGCTGGGCTATCTCCTTCGGGCTCTTGGCCTCGGTCGCTCCACGTTTGATCAGGTCGTCCACCGCGTCGCGCTTGCGATGCGCCATGGTGACGAGGGGATAGCCTTTCTCGACGATGTTTTTGGCCATGCCGTGGCCCATGAGGCCGACGCCGATGAAACCGATGGTTGGATTGGTCATGTGTTTTTCCCTTCGAGAAAGTTCTTCATGCGGGCCAGCGCCTCGCGGATGTTGTCCTGCGAATTGGCGTAGCTGAGGCGGATGTAGCCTTCGCCGAGGATGCCGAAGTCGGGGCCGCCGATGGTGGCCACACCGGGGCCTTCGAGGAGGTCGGAGGCGAGCTGTTTCGCCTTGCGCCCCGTGGCCTTGATGTTGGGGAAGGCGTAGAACGCGCCTTTCGGCACGATGCAGGAGACACCTTCGATGCCGTTCAGGAGGTCGACGACCAGCTTCCGGCGGGCGTCGAATTCGGCGACCATCTTTCCCACCTCGTCCTGCGGGCCCGTCAGCGCCTCGAGCGCCGCGTACTGCGAGGGCGCGTTGACGCAGGACCAGCAGTTGACGGCGAGCTTGCGGGCGTTGTCGTAGAGCTTCTGCGGCCAGACCGAATAGCCGAGACGCCAGCCGGTCATGGCATAGGTCTTGGACCAGCCGTTCAGCAGAATCAGGCGGTCGCGGATCTCGGGGTAGTCGAGCAGCGTGACGTGTTCCTCGCCGTCGTAGAGCATCTGGTCGTAGATCTCGTCGGACATGATGGCGATGTCCGGCCAGTCGGCGAGGCCCGCGATCAGCCTGTCCACTTCCGCCTTGGGCGTCACGCCGCCGCAGGGGTTGGCGGGGGAGTTCACAATGATGAGGCGGGTCCTTTCGGTGAGGAGCGCAAGCGTCTCCTCGGCCGAGAAGGCGAAGCCGTTCTCCTCGCGGATCGGGATGGGGATGGGCGTGGCGCCGGTGAACTCGATCATCGAGCGGTAAATGGGAAAGCCGGGGTCGGGGTAGAGGATCTCGGCGCCCGGTTCGCCGAACATCAGGATGGCTGCGAACATGGTGACCTTGCCGCCCGGAACGATAAGGACGTTGTCGGGGCTCACCTCGGCGGCGAAGCGGCGGTGAAGATCGGCGGCGACGGCCTCGCGGAGCGCGGGGATGCCGGTGGCGGGGGTATAGCCGTGGTGGCCGTCGCGGATCGCCTTGATCGCGGCCTCGGTGATATTGGCGGGCGTCGGGAAATCGGGCTGGCCGATGCCGAGGTTGATGACGTCCTTGCCTTGCGCGACAAGGGCACCGGCGCGAGCGAGCACTGCGAAAGCGTTCTCCTCGCCGATGCGGTCGAAGCCGGGGATGGTGTGGAGCATGGGTCTGGCCTTCTTGGAGCTGGAGATGCCGGGATATGCGTATTTTCGGGCAAGATGAAGCAGTCAGGTCGCGATTATGGGTCCCTGCCAGCCGCAGGCGGGGCAGAGGGTCGCGCTTGGGTCGAGGTCGGTTTCGCCGCAGGCCGGGCAGAGCGTGGAAGGGCCGTCAAGGGTTTCCAGGCGTTGAGCGAAATCGAGATCGCCGCGCGCGGCCGCCATGCCTGATGCGAACCACTGGTTCGGTTCTTCGCGGTATGCCTGCTCGCAGAGTCGGGCGATGTCGGGAAGAAGGGCGAGAAAGACCTTTGTGGCCCGTTGTCCGGTCGCGTCGGCGGCCCAGGGATCGCCGGAGGCCAGCGAGACTCCGCCGGAGGTTCGGGGCAGTTGCGCGTGGAGGGCGACGCCCGCGAGGAACAGCGTGACGGTCCGGCGCTGGCCGGGCGGCAGGGTGTCGGCGAGCGCCACGACATGCGGGAGCGCAAGGAACGTCGCACTGTAGACCGTCCCCTGGTGCAGGAGGGACGAGAAGAAGAGGTGATCAGCTGTTCCGTCCTCCCACGCCTCGGTAAGTTCCTGGAGAAGGTCGCGCGTGTCGCCGTTGTCGAAGGCATCGGTTGCGTCGTCCCAGGCGGGATCGTCATAGGGAAAGGCGAGCGCCAGGATCAATAGGTCGCCCGTCCGCCGGAGATATCGAAGACCGAACCGGTGGTGAAGGAGCATTCCTTCGACGCAAGCCAGGCGACCATGTTGGCGATTTCCTCGACCTCGACAAAACGGCCGCGGGGGATCTTGGAGAGCATGAAGTCGATGAATTCCTGGGTGAGCTGTTCGAGGATCGGCGTATTGGCCGCCGCCGGGGTGACGCAGTTCACGGCGATGTCGAAGGTCGCCAGTTCCTTGCCGATGGCCTTGGTGAAGCCGATCACGCCGGCCTTGGAGGCGGCGTAATGCGAAGCCTTTGGATTGCCTTCCTTTCCGGCGACCGAAGCGATGTTGACGATGCGCCCGTAGTTCTGTTCCTTCATGGACGGGATTACCGCCTTGTTGGTGTGGAACGTGCCGGTGAGGTTGATCGCCATGACCTGGTTCCAGGTCTCGGTGTCGTAGTCCTCGACCAGGCCCACGGGTCCTGCGATTCCGGCGGAGTTCACCAGGATGTCGATCTTGCCGAAGGCGTCGAGCGTGGCGTCGCGGGCGGCCTCGACCGAGGCCCAGTTCGCGACGTCGCACTGGAAGGCACGCGCATCCCCGGGGACAACATCGGCCGTGGCGCCAGCCTTGACGGGATCGAGGTCCCAGATCGCCACATGAGCGCCCGATGCGGCCAGACGGTGTGCGATGGCGGCTCCGATACCCTGCGCGCCGCCGGTGATGACGGCCACCTGGCCTGCCATGTCGTATGTGTTCATGCTGTCTCTCCCATTTCCTCGGGCGGAATGATCGCGCCCCTGTGCTGAACGACTTTGGAGGCCAGCCCGTGGCCGGCCGCGAGGGCGTCTGCCTGACCGGCCCCGGTCAGGCGGGCGGCAAGGTAACCGCCGTTGAAACTGTCGCCCGCCGCGGTGGAATCGACCACCTTCGGCGCGGGGGGACACCGAGGGGCATCGCCGCCGTCGAGCGGACGGGGTCCGTCGCTGCCGCGCTTCAATGCCCCGTCGGTGACTCCCCAGCCGTTCAGACGGGAAATCACGGCGTCTTCGTCCCTGTCGCCGAAAAGCGCCATTTCATCGTCGACGCTGGGCAGGCCGATGTCGGAGATCCTCCAGGCCCGCTCGATTTCCACACGCGCGGAGTCGGCATCGGGCCAGAGGGCAGGGCGGTAGTTGGAATCGAAAGCGATTATCGTCCCCGCTGCGCGCAGAGCGCTGGCGCCGTCGAGCAAGCGGTCGCGGTCTTCCCGCGCGAGGATGGCGAGGGTGATGGCGGAGAAGTAAAGCAGGCCGGTGCCGAAAAGCGTTTTCAGATCGAGCGCGGGGGGCTCGAAGAGGGTGCGGACCGCGGCACGTTCGCGCCAGTAGAGAAACGAGCGTTCGCCGGCCTCATCGGTGGAGATGGCGTAGAGGCCCGGCAACCTGTCCGGACTGCGCAGAACAAGGTCGGTAGCGAGGTCTTCGCGGTCTATGAGCGCCACGATCCGGTCCGAAAGCTTCTCCTGGCCGAGCTTGGTGGCGTAGGCGACGGAGAGGCCCGGGGCGCGGCGCTTGAGATAGACGCTGGTGTTGAACGTGTCGCCTGCGAAACCGACGCCTGCGGTGTCGGGCGTGGCGTCGTTGAGCGAGAGTTCCACCATCACTTCGCCGAGGCAGATCACGTCATGCGGCATGGGGAGGTCTCCGTTTGCCTTCGCGCCACCAGATCATCAGGCCTGAGGTTACGATGATCGCGGCTCCGAGCAACGTGGCGGAGTCGGGGAGATGGCCGAACATGAGGTAGCCGCCGACGCTCATGTAAAGGATGAAGACGTAGCCGAAGGGCGACAGCACACCCGCCTCGGCATGCAGATGCGCGCGAGAGAACATCTCGTGCCCGGTCCAGGCCCAGAGCCCGATGCTGATCATCCCGGCCCATTCAAGCGCGGTCGCGGGGGTTTGCCAGGTCCACAGGACCACCGGCAGGAGTACGACCGTACCCAGGGCACCCATGTAGAGCTGCATCGTCTGCGGCGAAATTCGGCCCGCCATCTGTCGTGTGAGGATCGCGAACAGCGCCAGTCCGCAGGCGTTTCCAAGGATCAGGAGCGTGGCCCAATGGAAGCCCTCCCCGAAGGGGCGGATCACCACCAGCACGCCGACGAAGCCGAGCAGTACGGCGGCAAGGCGCCAGGGACCGACCTTTTCGCCCAGAAGCGGGATTGCCAGCAGCGTCACGAGGATCGGTGCGGTGTTCATGATGGTCGAGGTGACCGAGAGCGGCAGGAAGTTGAGGGCGAAGAAGTTCAGCACGGTGGCAAGCAGGAGAAGCCCGCTGCGCAACGTCAACAGGAGAAGGTCGCGGCGGTCGATGCCCGAGAAGAACTGGCCGTGGCGCATGCCGTTGCCGAGCGAGAGCCCGAAGGCGACGGCATAACGGAAGAAGGCGAGTTGCATCGCCGGAATGCCGCCCACGACCAGCCACTTCACGGTGGTGTCCGTCAGGGCGAAGAACGCCCAGGCGCTGAGCATCAGGACGATGCCGAGCCCGGTGCGGTCGTCGCGACCATGAGTGGTCAGCGTCGCCACGTCAGCCTTTGAACCAGCGGGCGAAACTGTCGACCATCTGCGGCACGAGGTCGTCGCCGTGGCCGTCCTCGACCGCGCGACCGAGTGCATTTTTCGCACATTTTGCCATGATCGAGTCCGCTCCGAAATCGGCGGCCATCTTGTCGTAATAACTGATGTCTTTCAGCCCGTTACGGGCGGTGAAGGCCAGTTTCATCGGGTCGCCGTCGATGGCGTAGGCCTTGATGAAATCCATCATTCCCGAGTGGTTGGGCCCGGCGGCCAGAACGTCGTAGAGCGACTGCCTCGGGACGCCCGCGACGTCGCACATGGCGAAGGCCTCTGACATGGTGTTGACGGTGGTCATGGCGAAGAAGTTGTTGATCAGCTTGATCGTGTGGCCGCTGCCGAGCGGGCCGAGGTGGAAGATGTTCTCGCCAAGGTCCCGGAAAACGGGAAGAACGCTTTCGTAGATCGCCTTTTCGCCGGCGGCCATGATGTTGAGATTACCGTCCTTGGCGTGGCTGGGCGTGCGTCCAAGCGGCGCGTCGAGCATGGCGGCGCCCGTCTCCGCGACCTCCGCGCCGAGGGCGACGGTGGAGCCGGGCAGGGAGGTGCCGAAGTCGATCACGGTCTTGCCGGGGGCGAGGCCCGCGATCACGCCGTCCGCTCCGCGCATGCGGGATTCGACGTGAGCCGAGGTGCCCATGCAGAGCATGACGATGTCGGAGGCTTCTGCCACCTCGCGGCCGCTTGACACCTCGGTGGCGCCGCGCGCGATTGCCGCTTCGATGCCGGTGCGGTTGACGTTGGCAAGCGCGGTGATGGCGTAGCCCTTGTCCTGAAGCCGTCCGACCATGGCCGAGCCCATCAGGCCGAGGCCGATGAATCCGATTTGTGGTTTTGTCATGTTAGTCCTCCTGTTTCTTCGAAAGCGACAGCGGCGGCCATGCGGCCAAGCTCGTCGCTGCATTTGGCGCCGGAGCCGTTGCCGGCGGCGGCGACGATGAGGCGGGGGGCGAGACGGCGGATCTCGGGGATGCCGTCTTCGCTCCAGGTGGTGACGCAGGGGCGGTGGAAGCGGCTTTCGAAGCGAAGGCCGGGGATCACCTCGCAGATGCGGGTCGTGAGGTAGTCGCCGATTTCCGCGCTGCCGCCCGAGCGGAACCAGTCGTTGATCGCTTCCTTGCCGTGAAGTTCCACATCCTCGGGGTCGCCGCCGAGTTTTAGCCAGAGCTTGCCGTCGGCATAGCGGACCGGCGGCAGGATATAGATGTCGTCGGTGCTTTCGATGACGAGGGACGGCATGTTGGCAAGACGCTCTGCCTCGTCGGGGCCGATCTCGTGGAAGGCGACGGTGCGGGCGTAGACGGCAAGGCGTTTGTCGCGGCCGAGCAGACTGTCGGTCCAGCCGCCTGCGGCGACGATGACCTGATCGGCCTCGATGGTCCGCGTGGCGGTGGTGACGCGGCCTTCCGCGACGCTGACAGCTTCCTCGGAGACGATTGACGCACCGTGCCTGCGCGCGGCCTCGGTCTGGGCGGCGACAAGGCGACGGGGGCTTATGTGGCCCGCCTCGTGGGGCTCGTAGACGCCGGTGAAACCCTCCGGTACGGCAAGGAAAGGGAATGTCCGGGCGATGCCTTCGGCGCCGAGGTCTTCGAAGTCGATGTCGAGCTCCTGCCGCGCAGCGGCGACCGCGGCCATATAGTCGGGGCCGCCGACGAGCATTGCGCCGGCTTCGGTGAAGAATTCGATACCGGATTCTGCCGCTATCTCGGAATACCGCCCGATGGCGGCGGTCGAGACGCGGGCGAAGAAGGCGCGGCGGTCATTTTTCCGGGTGATTCGGCCCTCGTCATAGTGCGACGCAAAGCTGCCCTTGTGATCGGCAAACTCGCCCGGCACCTCGTCGGGGCCGATCAGCGTCACGTCCGCGCCGGACTTGGCGAGGTGGCGCGCGGCGGCGCTGCCGATCAGACCCTTTCCGACGACGGCAACCTTCATTCGGCAGTTCCGAAGGCCCGGGACGCGAGGTTCTTCTGCACCTCGTAGATCGAACCGCCTGTCGCGGGCGGTGGCTGCGGGATGCGCACGGGAATATCCTTGAGGCGCGGGTTCAGCGTAGGCTTTCCGCAGAGCAGGCGGCTGTCGTAATCCTCGATCCCGTCCCACTTCGTCAGGGAGCCCATGATCGGGAAGGCGTCGGCGGCCATCATCTCGTAGAACAGGATGCGGCGCGCGCGATCGGAGGTGTTGACGGCCGAGCCGTGGACGATGCGCCCGTGATGGATGCTGATCGAGCCAGCTGGGCCGGTCAGTTCCACGGCGTCCTTCATGTCGAGGCCGACATCCGAAGGCACGAAGCCGCCCGCGAAGACGCCGTTGGCATGGTGGTCGTGGACAGGGCCCTTGTGCGAGCCGGGAAAGACCATCAGAGGGCCGTTTTCATGCGCCATATCGTCGATAAGAACGCCGATGGCGAGGATGTCGTCGTTGGTGTGCGGATAGAAGGCGTAATCCTGATGCCATTCTACCGCCGCGCCGTACCCCGCCGATTTCATGTTGAGTTTCGTCGTGTGCAGCCGGATGTCCGGGCCGACGAGATCCCGCGCGGGGGCAAGGATGAGGTCGGAATGGAGCAATTCGTTCACCGGCTCGGAGATCGTGTGCGGCAGCTTGATCCGGCGGATGCGCGGGTCGTCCGGCTTGTGGCTGTCTTCGAGATCGAGCCGGTCGTTGGAAGCGGTCATGCCGCGGGGCTCGTCCTCGAAGCGGGCAATTTCGGCGCGGATGCGGTCGAGCCAGGCGTCGGGAAGGCGGCGTTCCAGGACGAGGTAGCCGTTCTCCTCGTAAAAGGCGGTCTGGTCGGGGGAAAGGACTTCGCTCATGCGGTGGTCTCCTTCGGGCGGAGGGCGTCAAGTTCGGGCAGGATGCTCGCGCTGTCCGGGGTGCGGCCGGTGTAGACGTGGAAGGTCTCGATCGCCATGAAGCGGAAGAGATCGAAGCCGGTGAGGCACTTCAGCCCCTTGGCGCCTGCATCCACAAGGAAGGCGGTGTCGGTGGGGGTATAGACGGCGTCGAAAGCCCAGTCCTGCGCGTCGACAAGCGCGGGGTCGAAGGCGGTGCCGGGATGACCGCCCATGCCGAGAGCGGTGGCGTTGACGAGGCCGGTGGCGTTGCGGATCGCGGCGGGGGCCTCTTCCATCGGGATGGCGGTGACCGGGCGGCCGGACATCTTCGCCAGCTCCTTCGCGGCGTCGAAGTTCAGATCCCAGACGGTGACCCTGCGCGCGCCGAGGCGGATCAGGGCGGGGACGATCGCGCGGGAGACGCCGCCCGCGCCCGCGACGGCGACCTCTCCGGGGCCGCGGTTCTTGAAGACGGCCTTCCAGGCGGCGATGAAGCCGAGGTAATCGGTGTTCCAGCCCGAGAGTTCCGGCGTGAAGAGAAGGAGGTTGGACGCGCCGAGATGAGCCACGGCCCTGTCCATCCTTGGACCTGCGTAATCGGCGGCCTGGGTCTTGTGGGGATGGGTTACGCTGACGCCGGTCCAACCGTCCTGCCGCAACATGTCGACGGTGGCGGTGAAGTCGAACCCGTCATCATGTTCGGTGTCGATGGGGGTGAAGTCGAGCGTCATCCCCTCGGCCCGGCACATGATGTCGAGTGCGAGCGGCATGCGGGTGCGGCTGATATTGCCGCCGATCAGGCCACATCTGAGCGTTTCGGTCATTGGGGCAGGCCTTCTGGCCAGGTGGCCTTCTCGATGTCCAGCGTCGCAGCCAGCGTGGCGCGGCCCGAGCGCGCATCGTTGAGCGGCGTCTCGGTGCATGCGATGACGCGGGCGAAATGTTCGAGTTGCAGGACAAGCGGCAGGCCCTCGGCTGCGGCGTGTTCTTGCGGGGTTGGCGCCTGCGACCAGTCATGAGCGCCCGACCAGACGCGCAGGCTTGGGAACTCGACGGCGCCTTTCGTGCCCGAGATGCGCAGCGAATCCTGGCCTGTGTGGGCGATGTTGGGGTTCTCGCCCGTGCCGTGCTCGAACCCCCAGGGCGAAGGCGTGGTGTCGGCGAAGGTGACGCTGGCGGTCAGTCCCGAGGCGAAGCCGAGGACGGCGGCGCCGGATTCGACGCGCCCCTCCTGCCGGACCGCTTGACTACCGAGACCCGCGACGCGGGTGATGTCGCCGAAGAGAAAGCGCAGCAGATCGACTTCGTGGCTGACGTTCATCTGCACCGGCGCGCCGTCGCGGCCCTTGCGCCAGGCGATATCGAAATAGCCGTCGGGCTTGCGGACGTTCCAGATCGAGGTGGCGACGACGGGCTGGCCGATGGCGCCGCTGTCGAGAATGGCCTTCAGCGCGGTGACTTTCGGATGAAACCGCCGGTGGTGACCGGTCAGGATGTGGACGCGCGCGGCATCAGCGGTCGCAATCATGCGGTCGACCGAGGCAAGATCGGGCGCGAGCGGTTTCTCGATCAGCGCGTGCCAGCCCCGGCGGGCGGCCTCGGCGAAGGTCGCTTCGTGGTCCTGCGTCGGTGTGGCGATGACGATCCCGTCAGCCTCGATGTCAAGGTCGTGTACCGTGTCGAAGCGCGGCGCGTCGGCAAGGACCGCCGTGGCGGGGTTCGGATCGACGATCGCGGCAAGCGTCAGGGCCGGGTGCTCGTCGATATGGACGACGTGGCGCCTGCCGATGGCGCCTGCGCCAGCGACAATCAGTCGGGTCACATCACCGCCCCGATCTGCCAGGGTACGAACTCGTAGTCGCCAAGTCCCTGGGCTTCGGATTTCGACGCCTGACCGCTGGCTACTCGGAGGAACAACTCGTAGATCTCGCGGCCTTTCGATTCCACCGTTGCCTGTCCGGTCAGGATGTCGCCGGTGTTGACGTCCATGTCCTCGACCATGCGCGCATACATCTCGGAGTTTGTCGCGAGCTTGATCGTCGGCGCGGGTTTCGAGCCGAAGGCCGAGCCGCGGCCGGTGGTGAAACAGACAAGGTTGCAGCCGCCCGCGATCTGGCCGGTTACGCTGGCAGGGTCGTAGCCGGGGCTGTCCATAAAGGTGAAACCCTTGGCGCGCACCGGTTCGGCGTATTTGTAGACGCCGGTCAGCGGCGAGGTACCGCCCTTGGCTGTCGCGCCGAGGCTTTTTTCCAGGATCGTCGTAAGCCCGCCCTTCTTGTTGCCGGGCGACGGGTTGTTGTCCATCGAGCCGTTGTTGCGGGCGGTGTAGTCCTCCCACCAGTGTATCAGGCTGATCAGTCGGTCGCCCACATCCCGGCTAACGGCGCGGCGGGTCAGGAGGTGTTCGGCGCCATAGATTTCGGGTGTCTCGGCAAGGACGCCAGTCCCGCCTTGCGCGACGAGAAGGTCGCAGGCATAGCCCAGAGCCGGATTGCCGGTAATGCCGGACCATGCGTCCGAGCCACCGCATTGAAGCGCCACGGTCAAATCCGAGGCAGGGCAGGGCGTCCGTCGGATCTGGTTGGCAAGGGGTAGCATTGCGCGGACCTTTTCGATGCCGATCTCGATCGTCTTGCGAAGCCCCGCAACGTTCTGGATGTTCATCGCATGGAACAGCGGTCCTTGTTTCAGTCCGTAGGCTTCGAGCAGCCAGTCGATCTGGTTCATCTCGCACCCGAGACCCACCATCAGGACGCCAGCGTGGTTGGGATGCCGGGCATAGCCCCACATGACCCGTTGGAGCGCCTCGAACCCGTCGCCCGATCCGGCCATTCCACAGCCAGTGCCGTGAACGAAAGCCACGACGCCATCGACATTGGGATAGGCTGCCAGTTCCGCGGGACCGAAGGCGTCGGCTATCCGGCGTGCCGCCGTGGCCGAGCAGTTCACCGAGGTCACGACCGCGATGTAGTTTCGGGTGCCGACGCTGCCGTTCTCACGCCGGTAGCCCATGAAGGTGTCGCGCTGGTCTTCGGGTACCATTTCGACGTGGCGGATATCGGTGCCAAACTCGTAAGCCACGTCGATATTGCGGAATTCGGTGTTCTGGGTATGAACGTGATCGCCTGCCGCGATGTCCTCTGAAGCATAGCCGATCAACTGCGCGTACTTGCGTATCTCGCTGCCCTTGGGAATTGCCCGGGTGGCGATCTTGTGGCCGGACGGGATCATCGCAGTGGTCTGGGCATCTTCGATCTGAACCCCGACCTGAAGTGCGTGCGTTGCGGTGACGACGTTGTCGGATGGATCGAGGCGGACGTAGTCGCTCATCTTTGTGTATTCCTATGTGTGACGCCGCCGCGCATCTGCGCGGGGACCGGTCGGGAGAGCGCGGTCCTCCCGGACCCTCCCGGAGTATTCTCGCCACGATGTACGGCGTGGCGAAGCCGTTCTTCAAGTGCAGGTCGATGAATCGGAGCGCCGTCGATGGATAACAATATGGAGCTTGGCCGCAAGCCTGACACGGGCTCCATTCCACATCGCGAGCCGGATGCGGCATTCGCGAAGTTCTGACAAAGGATTCAGGCGAGAGCCGGCACCGACGCCGGGATAATCCACGTCGACCCGACGAGGCAACGCCAAGTCGAGCATATTCACTTCGACTTGGCAGCCATCCGTCTCCCGCTTCGCGATCTGGTCTGACGTCAGCATGGGACTATCAATTCAGCAGGACTTCGACGATTGGTGGCCAGATCAGCAGCACCGAGAGGGCCAGAAGCTGGATCGCGATGAAGGGAAGGAAACCCCGAAAGATGTCTGTCAGCGAGATGTGCGGAGGGGCCACCGATTTCAGGTAGAACGCGGCCGGGCCGAAGGGCGGCGACAAGAAGCTGACCTGCATGTTCATGCAGAAGAGCACGCCGAACCAGATCGACAGGTTCTTCGGCTCTAGAACACCGAAAAGACCGATCTCTTCGATGGGCAGCCGCTGCACGATGGGCAGGAAGACTGGGATGATCAGAAGCACGATACCGACCCAGTCCATGAAGGCTCCCATAAAGAGCAGGATCAGCATCATCGAGAGAATGATCAGCATCGTGGGCAATTCGGCACCGATGATCAGGTTGGCGACATATGTCGGCCCGCCCGCAATGGTGTAGGCACCGGCAAGCGCCGCGGCGCCGATCGTCACCCAGATGATCGTTCCGGTGGATTTCAGCGTCCGCATCAGGCTGTCCCAGACCAGGTCGAAGGACGCCTCGCCGCGCAAGATCGCAATGACAAGCACGGCAACCGCACCCATGCCGGCTGCCTCGGTGATGCCGGTGATCCCGCCATAGATCGAACCCATGACGACACCGATAACGACGATCGGAGGGACAAGGCCCTTGCCCAGGTTCCAGCCGGTGCGCGTGCGGTCGCGACCGAAGGCGAAGAAGATCAGGGCAAGCGAAATAGCCAGGAGACCGCCGAACCACCAGACGTAATCGGGAGTCCCCCAGAAGATCGCATCGACCCCTTCACGCACGGCATTCTGGCCCGAGACGGTGAAGAACAATGCACGAAGGAACAGGATCGTCGAGAAGCCGGCCACGAGGACGGTGAGGAAGGCCAGGAAGAAGCCCAGTTTCTCGCGGCCGATCGGTTCGCCGGGAACAGGATCGGGCAGGGGGGCATCCTCGGGGCGAAGCTGGGTGCGAATGATGAT
>CAZRNL010000004.1:0-3926 GCA_964601395.1 uncultured Silicimonas sp.
GCACGAATATTGCAATGTCGCCGCGGCAGTTTCGAACCTGGATCGCATGCAGACTGATTTCATGCTGCGCCTTCGGAACTTCCGCCGCGACAATCCCTGGCTTCGGCGCAACTTCGGCGCGCGGGATCATTTCGACTATATGCGGCCGATTGGCGGCCGTACTGTCTTCACATCACTTCGGCATGGGCCCGAAGGCCGGCAGGTCTATTCGATAACCCACATGGAAGGGGGCGAGACCCTGGATTTCGACCCGCTCCGCCTGAAGATTCCGGGCCTGGAGGGGGCCGGGTGGACCTGCGCGCTCAGAACGCCGAATGTCGGACCCGACTATCTGTCAGGCCCGATCGTGTTGCGGGATTCGATGGGTCTGGTTTTCACCCGTGGAATTTAGCGCGGACGGCGCGATGTCGTTGCAGAGCCGCCCGGAGCATTGGCCGTTCAGGCCGATCGCCTTGTGCGAGAACGGGCAAACCCCAGTCCGGCAAGTGCGCTGAGAAGCAGCGCCGCGCTCGCAGGGACCGGAACCGGAGATATCGGCGGACCCTCGACCGTCCGGAGCAGACCAACAAGCTCTGCCGAGTTGTCCCTGTTTTCCCGTGTCCAGAACGAGTCCATCAGGGAGCCGTTGTAGAGAAAGCCGGATATGTCCATGACATATGAGATGCCGTCGATCACGAAGCTGTCCGAACGCCCTTCGTTCAAGGTTGCCGTCACCCTGTCGGCGCATCCGCCGCTATTGATGCCGGTGTAGTTCCGGCCGCCATTCGCGCAGGTACGAGCCTGGTTGTAGGTCTCATAGTGATCGAAGGTGAAGACTGAAGTGATCGCCTCTGACAACCCTTCGAGAACGAAACTCAGGCTGAGTTCGGCGTTCCGGAGAAGCGTCCCCTGGATCGGATTGTTCATGTGCGTGAAAGTGCCGAGCAGGAAACTGTCTTCGGGTTCCACTGTCATCGGAAAACTGGACGCATCGAAGGAATAGCCGCTCTGACCGTATCCGGTGGACCGGCCCCAACGGATCTCGTCGGTTCCGATTCCAGAGACGACAGGATCGCTGGCGGTCCAGCTACCATCGATTGAAAGGATTGTGACAGCTGATGCGCTGATCGGCCAAGCCAGGCCAGCGGATATCGCCAAGACAGAAAACAAATTTGAAAACGTCATACCAATTACCCCCAAATGGAAGAACATCGTCCCTTCCAACAGTTTGAGATTACGGCATTCCAAGATGATGCCGCAAGGTATGGGCAGATACGGACATTCAATACTTGATGAATGTGGTATTTTTTGGCGATGCGAAATATGTCAATAATATGTTCGACTTATGGAGTTTCAGAGGAGATCGCGCCGGGAAATCGGCGTTGTGGAGACAGTCTTTTTCCAAAACTGGTGACAGTCTGCCCGCTGGGTTCCCAGATCCTGCAACAGCGCGTGGAGAAAATGAAGCCGCTCGGGAAAATCTGTATGCCGGGTTTTCACCGCCATGTAGAATTTCGCCTGAGGGACATTTTACTTGGGAAAGTAAAAACAATGATGAAACGCAAAACGCTGTGCGTGGTCGCCATGCTGACTGTTTTCGCCGGGCCGGCAGTGGCTGGGGGCATGGCCGAGCCTTTGATGGAGCCCGAAGTTCTGGTCGAAGAGACCGCAGCCGGTTCCGGTGGCATCGTTATCCCGTTGCTTCTGCTTGCGATCATCGCCGCAGTCGCCAGTTCGGACAGCGCGCCCACGTTCTAGGACAGGTCGTGTTCCAGCCGACCTTTGACGTCCCAAGCCGGGCTTCGGAGTGAACTGCGGAACTATCTCCAGTCCGCGTTTCAGACCCGATGGTAGGGCGAACCCGCAAGGATGGATGCGGCACGGTAAAGCTGCTCGGCAAGCATCACGCGCACAAGCATGTGTGGCCAGACCATTGGGCCGAAACTGATCGCCATGTCCGCCCTGGCCCGAAGCGACGGGTCGATCCCGTCTGCGCCACCGATCACGAAAGCAGGCTCGGTGCGTCCTTCGTCCCGCCATCCTGCAAGGAGGTCGGCGAAGTCGGGCGAAGACATCGTCTTGCCGCGCTCGTCGAGCACACAGAGAGGTGTCGCCGCTGCGGTGGCCTTTTCCAGAAGCAACGCTTCAGCGACCATGCCACCCTTCTTCGCTTCGACTTCCATCATTGTGACGGGTCCAAGCCCGAAGCTGCGCCCTGTCTTGTCGAAACGGTCAAGGTAATCCGAGACAAGCTCCGCCTCGGGGCCGGGGCGCAGTCGGCCCACCGCGACGATCTTCAGTTTCACGGCCCCAATGTCAGCCGCGAACGGCGGCAGCCTCGCCAGGGTTCATCCACATCTTCTCAAGCTGGTAGAAGTCCCGAACTTCCGGACGGAATACGTGAACGATGACGTCGCCTGCATCGATCAGGACCCAGTCACCGGTCTCCTTGCCCTCGATCTTCGAGTGGCGTCCGAAGTCCTGCTTGAGCTTGTCGGTCAGGTGCTCGGCAATGGCCGCGACCTGGCGGGACGAACGACCCGATGCGATGACCATATAGTCGGCCATCTCGGACTTGCCTTTGAGGGCGATCTTCACGATGTCCTCGGCCTTGTCGTCTTCCAGCGATGTCATGATGTGATCGAGCAACTGTTCGCTCGTAAGATTGGCTTCTTCGGTCATGCCTGACCGGGACGTATCTGCGGCCGCGCCACGGACCGCTTCATGGAATTGAGACAGGGCATTGACCTCCGTTGTCATGCGCCGATGGGCCGGCTCGGCACGAACCGTAGTTCAAATGTAGCATTGCGTATGGGCGATTCCAAGGTTTGCAGTCCGCGGAGTTGCTCAATAGTCACGCTCGAAGAATACGCCCACAGAAGTATCGCCAGTGTTGGTCACCGAACCCTTCAAGGTGACCGATCGGGATACATCAAGATTGAGGTTCAGTTTCGTCTCGCCGGTCGCGCCGATCGTCACGTCGGTATAGATGTTTTCGCCCAGATATGCCCCGGCACGCAAGGCGGCGTTTCCCTGTTCGTCCGTGGTCAAATCGAGGTCTGCCAGCCCGGCACCCTCACGGATCTTGCCGACGACGCCTTCGCCGCCGCGACCGGCAAGCGTGCGGATTGCCAGCGCGAGGCGCGCGGCCTGAATAGGCGACAGGGTATCCAGACCCCGTCCGAAGATCAGCCGCGCGAGAACCTCTTCCTGCGGCAGTTCCGGAACCGAGGTGAAAGTAATCTCGGGATCGGCGGCAGGACCGGCGACAATCACATTGATGGCGTACTCGTCGACCTGGGTTGTCGCACGGATCCGGATCACGGGAATGAAAGAACCCTGGATTGTCGCTGTAGCCTCTTCCAGCGCCAGACGCTGACCAAGGATATCCAGCCGACCGCGGATCAGGTTGAAAGCGCCGATGGGCACGACGTCGTTGGTATTGCCGGTGATGCGGAGCGAACCTCCGAACTCGCTTTCAAGCCCACGTCCTCGCAGGAAGATCCGGTTGGGGGCCGCAACGGTGATATCGAGCGGAAAGCCCGGTCCCGCAGTCGCACCATTGCCGTTGCCTGCCTCAAGCAGACCAGCGCGCGCGCGCGTGGCGCGCACCGGGGGGCGTTCGTTCAGGTGGATGATCTCGGGAACAGCTCCCGCGCCGCCAAGTCCCGAAGACGGGATACGGATGTTGGTCTCGCCCAGCGCCAGATCGCCGGAAATCCTCGCTCCGCCCGCCAGTGGACCGCTGATCGCCACGCGGCCGTCGACACTTGTCTCGTAGAGGCGCGGGTCGCGCAGAACGACGCGGTCGAGAGCGATTCCGATATCCGCGTTGTAAGGTGCGCCAAGCGCAATCGGTCCCTCGACAGCAAGGCGGCCGCCGTTCTCTACAGCACCCGAAAGCGAGAGGTTCGCCCGCCCGGCATTCAGTGTGACGTTCATCGTGA
>CAZRNL010000004.1:3936-5694 GCA_964601395.1 uncultured Silicimonas sp.
TGCTGTAGGCGTGAAAGACGGTGCCCGGCATGTTCATCGTGATGTCGTTGAGCGAAATTCCAAGGGCAGGCGCGATGAACCGCGCGCCGCCGCTGCGGACTGTCCCCGCCAGAGACGAAAGGGCAGGCGGTCCATTCACCGCAAGATCGAATTCCGCCGTGCCGGAAACCACACGGGGCGCGATGAAGGGATTGACGAGGCCCAACGGCGCGGCACCCGAGATCCCGAGATCCACCGATCCGAAATCGGCGGCGATACTTCCGGACGTTCTGGCCGTGGTCCCGCCAGGTCCGGTAGCGTCCAGATCCACGGAATATTGCTGATCAGAGGTCTGAGCGACGGTGCCGGTCACGTTCAGGGGGCCGGAGAATCCGTCAACGAAACTGGCGATATCCGCCAGTCGGGCCTGGACGTCGATCTGGCTTCCGCTGCCCGCAAGCGCGCCGTTGGCCGTGACTTTCAGCAATCCAGTCGTCAGTGAGAAGGCGTCGATGTCGATGGCGTCGCTGGTTCTTTCGGCTTCGATGCGGGCGGCAAGATTGCCGGCAAGCAGCCTGTCCGCCTGTGTCTGGCCGATGCCTATACCGGAACCGTTTGCGGTTGCTTCGACATCGAAGCGCGACAGATCCGCCAAGGCACTGCCGCTCGCGTCGATCGCGATCCGGCCCGACAGCGGCAGGCCGGTGATATCCGAGAGGATCGAGAGATCCTCGGCGCTGGCGCGGAACTCTCCATCGACGCCGGGTACTTGTCCGTATGGATCAAGAGCGATGCCCTCGGCGGCAAGCGAGAGGCCGGCGCCGCTGGCCGTCGTCTCGAACGTCCAGTCGCGTCCGTCCTGTTTGGCATTCGCCGAGAAGTCGAGTGCTTCGGCAGGAGCGCCGTCCAACAGAAGAGATGCGTCGGAGACGCGACCGGCCACCTGGAACCTCCCAGCCTCGGGGACCAGGATGCCATCGGCGTTCAGGCGGATCTCGGGGCCTTCGATGCTGCTGTTCCGAAGCGTCATGACCGACCCCGCCATCGCGGCGTCGATATCGAAGGTGACCGTGCCCGCCAGAAGCGCGTCCGCCTGCGGCACGCCGGTCTCGAGGTTCGTGGCGGTTCCGACAAGCGCTGCCGACGCGCGGCTCAGATCCGCAGCGATCTCGCCCACGAAATCGGTCGCCAGGCTTCCCGCGACAGGTCGACCGGAAAGCGCCGCAAAAACCCCGAGGTCTTCGGCCTCGAGACGGCCGCTGGCCGCGATGACGGGATTGCGGTAGATGTCCACCGCCGTACCTCTCGCCGTGAGGTTGGTGCCTGCAAGGGCTGTCTCGGCGCGCCACTCCCAGACGCGATTGGCGTCTTCGTCGGCGCTCACAGTGAGCCGGATCGGTCCGGAGACCTGTGGAAGGATGATCGACGCATCCTCCATGGTTCCCGAGAGGGAAAGCGACGATCCTCCCGATTTCAGGATCGCCTGTCCGGTCAGGCTGGCATTCGGGGACTCAAGCGTCGTCAGCGTGGCGGAAATGCCTGTCTCGTTCCGACTGGCGGTGGCGTTGAGCCGCACGGTACCGTCGAGTATCCGGTCGGCCTGGGGTTGGCTGACGACCAGGTTTTCGGTCGAACCTGCGGCCCGGACATCGAAGTAGCCGGCCAGTGGTTCGGTGGAAAATTCGGTCTCGACGTTGACCGCACCACCCAAGGTGCGGCCCGCCCGGATCGGGGAAATCAATGCTGGCGGCAAGGCTGCCCGGCCACCACCGGCGCTTT
>CAZRNL010000004.1:5704-29394 GCA_964601395.1 uncultured Silicimonas sp.
CCGCCAGCCCTGAGAATGCGGACAGGCTGTCCGCGCGAACAGCGGCGCGGCCTTCGATGGCGGGGCCCTGATCGCCGAAGGCGATATCCGCCTGACCGTTCAGGCCGTAGCTTTCCCCGCTGATCGCCAGGTCACGCAGTTGCACCGGACCACCGGAAGTCCAGTTGATCTCGGCGCGTCCGGTCACAATTTCCCCGAGGGCCTCACGCGCGTCGGGATTCCCGAAGTCCAGCTCTGTCGCACTGAACGCAAGCGTCGCCGTCACCGATCGATCCGGAGCAGAGACGATCCGCCCCTCGCCGTCCAGTGTCAGTTCCCGCGCAGAGAATCCTGGTCGGTCCAGCCCTGAAATCTGGAAATTTCCGGTCCAGGTGTCGCCCCGTTCGGCGTCGAAGCTCACGTCAAGATCCACGCGGTCGACCCGCGTTTCCGGACCCGCAAGCGGCAACAGGACAGGGCCGGTCGGAGCGGCGATACCCCCGGCGATCCGGATTTCGTCAGGTAGTCCATCTGCGCCGATCTCGACAGCGCCATCGAGTTTGAGCGAAGCGGCGGAAATTTCCAGCCCGCGAACGCTGACGCGTCCGTCGGGGTAGGTTGTGACCGTCGTCGCAAGACGGACATCAGGACCGAAAAAGGCCTGGTATTCGGGGTTGAAGATGGGGGCGATGTCGCCCGAAACTTCCGCGACAATCTGGAGTGACCCTTCCTCGGAGGATTGAGGCTGGCTTGTCGTGACAGTGCCGGTCAGGCGCTCGCTACCATCCGTCGCGAGCCTGATGTCGGCGTCATAGGCGGTGACAGGCGCTTCACCCGTGATCGAAAACTCCAGCGACGGGCGACCGGGCAGGTCGATCAGGTTTGCAAGGATGCCGTCCGGGCCTTCCGAGATATCGAGGTCGAGGGCCAGGATCTCGGTGCCGTTGGAATACGACGCTTCCAGCGCTATGGCGCCCTCATCGTCAAGTCTGCGAATGGCAAGCGCGGCTGACCCTTCGCCATCTTCGAGCTGGAGCCCGCCCTCGACCGACACCGTCGCTTCGACGCCGATAACTGGCTGGCCGATGAACGCCTGAGCGACGGCCAGTTCGCCGATTGCGACCGATACCGGAAGCTCGGGCAGGCTGAAGCCAGAGGCCTCGGGTGTCGGCGCATCGACTGTGGTTGCCGGAGTTGGAAGACGCGGAAGACGCACTTCGGCCGCGGAAAGTTCCGTGACCTCGAGCCGCCCGCGGAACAGCGCCGCGCGGCTCCAATCGAGGACGACGTCGGTCAAGGTCAGCCAGGTGCCCTGATCGTCGGAGATGGTCAGACTGTCCAATGTCGCGCGACCCGAGAGTGCGCCCTGAAAGCCGCGGATCGAGACCTGGCGGCCTTCGCCAGACAGGTTGTCTTCGATGAAGGATTCAAGCAGGCCGCCCTGTTCTTCTTCGCTGCTGGCGTTGTCAGTGCCGAAAAGCCGACCGAAGAAGCCGGGTTCTTCCTGCGCCGTCGCGGGGGAGACCGCCAAGAGTGCCAGTGTCAGAAGAAGGACCCGGCGCATCAGAAAGCCTGCCCGATCCCGAGATAGATATAGAAGTCCGACGCTGGCGTATCACCGGCGATCGGCGCCGCGACATCCAGCCGGATCGGTCCGATCCCGGTGTTGTAGCGCAGGCCAAGGCCCGCGCCTGCGTGACTTTCGCCGGACAGATCGGGAAACGACTCCGCTCCGATATATCCCCAATCGGCAAAGCCGACGACATCGATGTTTTCCGTGACGGAAGCGCGCAATTCGCCCGAGAGCCCGAGGAAGCTGCGCCCGCCGGTTTCCCTGCCGCCAGGCAACGACACGGTCAGGGACTGATAGTCCTGTCCGCGAACCGTTCCGCCGCCTCCGGACGAGAACCGGTAGAAAGACGGGCTTTCCAGAAGAGACGGACCAAAAAGCGAGCCGAGCTGTATTCGGGCTGCCGCAGTCACGTTCCCGTCCCTGCCGAAGGTTCTGTACCCCCGCGTGTCAAGCGCAAGTCGGACGCCGCTATCGGTTCCGCTGAAGGCGTGGAACGGCACAAGGTCGAGATCCGCATAGATCCCCTTCTTGGCGTTCAACGGATCGTCGCGCCGGTCGAGGGTGGCCCCAAGCGGGAGCGTCAGAAGCCCGATCGTGGAGCGTCTTGCGATAGGCAGGGCCGATCTGTCGAATTTCTCCTCGGTATCGGCGTAAAGTGCGCCGATGCCGAACTCGACGACGAGGTCATCGGTGGCGTACCGCGAGAAGCCGATGTTGAAGTCGATGCTGTCGGACGCAAACAGCGGTTCTTTCAGGCGGCTGATTTCAAGGGACGTGAACAGATCGACATCGGCACGCGGCGTCGCCGGGCGTTCGTATCTGATCCCGAGTTTATAGTCGCTGCCGCCGGTTTCGCCGGCAAGACCGGCAATCTCGCCTTCGACACGGAACCGTTCTGCGCCTCCCAGCAGGTTGCGATGCAGCCAGAAGCCCGAGAGACGCACGCCTTCGACCGTCGAGTACTCGGCACCGAAACCGAAACGCCGCGGTGTCTGTTCGACGACGCCTATCGTCAGCGGCAGCGTGTCGTTCGCACCGATTGCGTCGGCCTCGGACACGGTGACCGACTGGAAGCTGCCGGTCCGGCGTAGACGTCTCAAAGCGCGGTCGATTTCCGCCGGATCGTAGACCCGCCCTTCCTCCAGACCGGCGATGGTCAGGATACGGCGTGTACGCACGTTCCTGTTGCCTTCGACTTCGACCGCTCCGAACGACAGTTTCGGACCTGGAGCAAGGGATAGGACAGCCGAGATCCGGTTCTCGGTGTGACGTGCGATAATCTGCTGATCGGCGATGCGGGCCTTTGCATGGCCTTCCGCGCGCCAGCCTTGAACGGCGGCGTCCGCCGCGGCGCGGATGGATTCGGTTCCCGCCGGCAGGCCTCTCGTGAATCCCTCGGGAAGTTCGGTTGCCGGTGTAAGCGGGGCAGCCTGCGCTTCAGAGAACAGATAGATAGGTCCGGGACTTATCTCGACTACGATCCGTTCGACCGATGACGGTGCATTCAGCGGCTCGATTCCGGCCGCCTCGCGTCCATCGATGAGGATGCTGATAACTCCGCCATACCGCGCATTGGCATAGAGAACCCCAAGCAGGCGGGCATAATCAGCCTGCGATGCGGCCAGAAGCTCTTCCGGATCCTGGGTGGATTCCCTTGAAGCCTGAAAGAGCAGGGAGGAGGACAAAAGTTCGCCGCGCAGATCCTTCGGCGCGCCGGGCGTGCTGAAACGGATTTCAGTTTGGGCCAGTGCGGGTCCGGCCACCAGCCAGACCAAACACAACAAGATCATTTTCGCCATTGAACGCGTCACAACTCGGAATTCCTCCTGCACTAAGTATAGCCCGGTTTTGACAGATGACAGGGGTGTTAAGTGGAGGGTGATGTCGCGGCATCTGCCCCGAGCAGGCGCACTTCGCGCTGCGGGAAGGGAATCGAGATGCCGTTCTGCTTGAAGGCGTCCCAGAGCGCGAGATACACGTTTCCCCGGATATTTGTCAGGCCGCCGCTTGGGTCGCTGTTCCAGAAGCGCAGGATATAGTCGACCGAGCTGTCTCCGAAACCGGTGATGTGACATACCGGCGGCGTGCTGGACAGAACGCGATCCACGCTGCCGGCTGCATCGGTTGCCAGTTTGCGGACCAGGTGCGGATCGTCGGAGTAGGATGTTCCGAATTTGATATCGATCCGAACGAAATCGTTGGAGTGCGACCAGTTCACCACTTGCCCGGTGATCAGGTCCTCATTCGGAATGAGGTATTCCTTGCCGTCCCGCGTCGTGATCGACACATAGCGCGCGCCAAGGGAATGAATCCATCCGAACGTGTCACCGATGGATATGACGTCGCCAGGCTTGATCGACTTGTCGAGCAGAATGATGATCCCCGACACCAGATTCGAGACGACCTTCTGCAGTCCGAAGCCGAGCCCGACGCCAATTGCGCCGGACAGTACAGCGAGCCCGGTCAGGTCGACCCCGACGATCTTCAGTCCTATGAAGAACGCCGAACCATAGAGAAGCAACTGCAGGAACTTCGTCGCCAGCACCTTCATCGAAGGCGACATGTCCTTGCTGTCCTGAACCCGTATCGCGGAGGTGCGCGACAGGAACCGTGCCACAAAGATCAGGGCGCCAATGATCAGGATGGCCTGCAGGACCATCCAGACCGAGAGGCGGGTTTCGCCCAGAGTGACAGCGACATTGTCTAGAATTTCGCTGGTCTCTTCGGTCAGATCGAGAATGCGCAGCGTGATCCACGCCCAGGCGCCGTAGCGCACTAGTATTCGGAGCACCTTGTTGGCGATCAGGCGGGTGGCAAAGGCGACGATCAGCCAGGCCAGCGCCAGGTTTCCGATAACGGCCAGCATGTAGGACCGGCTTGGCCAGGTGACTTCGCGCATTGTCAGGACGACTGCCCAGATCAGAACGACAAAGAGGATGCCTCGCAATCGCTGGTGAACGGTCAGCGCAAGTCGTAACTGCCACATCCGCCAGCCATCACGCTCCTTGATCCAGTCGCGCACCCGAGGGCCAAGCGTTCGGTTCAGGATGTGGGCCAGGGCCCACAATCCGAGTGTGATCAGGACCTGGTAGATATTCCAGGGGCGGAACAAAGACTGGCCGAAAAAGAGGGCTCTGTTCAGAAGGTCGACGGCAAGGTCCTGGATCACGCGAGCTGGTTCCTTTCGGTCTGGCGGACCGGGAAGCCGATGCCAAGCGAAGGACCAGTCAGCTTGTCGTCCGATGCGCCCCGTTCCCGGCGGAGTGAACTCGCAAGTGTTGCATGCGGGGCGCCGGAGGTTCAAGCGCGGGGGCCGATAGCAGATGGTGTCGGGACAGCCTGGCCGAGCCGACGACCCGATTTCAGCTTTCGCCGCCCAGGTCTTTCAGGATCGGACAGTCAGGGCGGGTATCACCGGCGCAGGTGTGGACCAGATGCGTCAGGGTTTCACGCATCGCGGCAAGGCCTGCGATCTTGTCCTCGATCGCGGTCAGATGGCGTTGGGCGATGTGTTTGACCTCGGCGCTGGCGCGGGTCTTGTCGTCGTATAGCGCAAGCAGGGTACGGCAATCTTCGATCGAAAATCCCAAAGCGCGCGCCCGTCCGAGGAACCGAAGCTTGTGAAGATCGGTGTCGGTGAAGCGGCGATAACCGTTCGGACCGCGGTGTGGGCGGATCAGGCCGATGTCTTCATAGTAGCGGATGGTCTTGGCAGCCAGCCCGGCGGCCTCGGATACGTCGCCTATGTTCATGCATGTGCCTCCTTCAGGACCTGTTCGTGGGCTGGGGCATCCGGCAAGGAACCATAGCGCTTCAGACGGAGCGCGTTGGTCACCACTGCGACGCTGGACAAGGCCATCGCTCCTGCGGCGAGCATCGGAGAAAGCAGGACACCCCACAGCGGATACAGGACACCGGCCGAAACAGGGATCAGCAGAATGTTGTAGCCGAAGGCCCAGCCGAGGTTCTGGCGAATGTTCCGCATCGTGGCCTTGGACAGACCGATGGCGCGCACGACGCCTTGGGTTTCGCCGGACATCAGGACAACGTCGGCGGTTTCGACCGCGACGTCCGTGCCGGTACCGATCGCGATGCCGACGTCTGCCGCGGCAAGGGCAGGGGCATCGTTGATGCCGTCACCCACGAAGGCGACTGGGCCATGCGCGGCCAGCTTGCGGATCGCCTCGACCTTGGTTTCAGGCAAGGCTTCGGCGATCACGGTGTCGATGCCAAGGCGCTTTGCGATGGCGTCTCCTGTGGCTTTGGCATCTCCTGTGATCATTGCGACTTTCAGTCCCAAGTCGTGCAGCGCTTCGACAGTCCTGGCAGCTTCGCGCTTGATCGGATCTGCCACGGCGATGACGGCCGCCGCCTTTCCGTCGATGGCGACGAAGAAGGCTGTCTTGGCGTCAGATGAGTAATCGTTGGCCGCCTTTGCCAGGTTGCCCGTATCAATGCCTTCCCGGGTCATCAGCAAGGCTGTGCCAACGATGATCTGCCTGTCTTCGACCGTCGCCCGGAGACCGCCACCCGTCACGCTCTCGAACGCGGACGAGCTGGGAACGTCGGTGGCAGCGCGGGTAACCGCACGGGCCAACGGGTGTTCGGAGTTCGCTTCCGCGCCTGCGGCCAGTCGAAGGACCTGGGACCGCTCCCAGCCATCCGACACCACGACATCGGTGACTTCCGGGCGACCTTCGGTCAGGGTGCCGGTCTTGTCGAATGCCACCACCCGCACGTTGCTGAGCGATTGCAGCGCATCGCCCTTGCGAAACAGGATTCCAAGGCTTGCCGCTCGTCCGGTGCCGACCATGATCGACGTGGGCGTGGCCAGGCCCATGGCGCAGGGACAGGCGACGATCAGGACAGAGACACCCGCGACAAGCGCCAGCCCCAGCGCCTGAGTTCCGCCGAGCAGCAGCCACGCGGCGATCGTGAGTGCGGCAACAGCCATTACGACCGGCACAAACCAGGCTGTGATCCGGTCGACCATGCTTTGGATCGGCAGCTTCGCGCCCTGGGCGTCCTCGACCATGCGGATAATCCGGGATAGCACGGTATCGGTGCCGACACTCGTGACGCGGAAGCTGAATGACCCGGTGCCGTTGACTGTGCCACCGGTCACGGTGTCTCCCTGGGCCTTGGCCACGGGGATCGGTTCGCCAGTGATCATGGACTCGTCCAGATAGCTTTCGCCATCGGTCACCACGCCATCGGTGGCAACGCGCTCGCCGGGCCTGACGCGGATCACGTCGCCGACGACAAGCGAGGCGATCGGACGCTGTTCGGTCCCGTGCTCGGTCACCACGTTGGCGGTCTTCGGCGCCAATCCCATCAATGCGCGGATGGCGGCACCGGTCTGCCCCTTGGCGCGGGCCTCAAGCCAGCGCCCGAGGAGGATCAGAACGACGATCACGCCGGCGGCTTCGAAATAGACGTTCCGCGTGCCTTCGGGCAGACTGCCGGGCGCAAAGGTGGCGACCGTCGAATAGGCGAAGGCGGCGAAGGTACCGAGCGCCACAAGCGCATTCATGTCAGGTGCGCCTCTCAGAAGCGCAGGTACCCCTCGTGAAAAGAACTCCCGTCCGGGACCGGCGAGGGTTGCGCCGATCAGTAGAAAGCCGAGGACGCGGGCCGTCTGGTGCCCGATGGTGCCTGCGACGAGGTCGTGAACACCGGGGATAAAGTGTCCGCCCATTTCGATCAGGAAGACGGGCAGGACCAGCACCGTTGCAATCAGGGTTGCACGGCGAAGCCGACCCGCCTCTTCCGCCAGCCGGTCCATTGCTGGCTCGGACCGAGAGTCGTGTGGCGCGATCGGATACCCTGCGGCCTTTGCCGCGTGCATCAAACTCCCGATATCGGTTCCCGCAGCCGTCGTCACCCGAGCTGTCTGGTCGGCAAGGTTGACGGCGACTTCGCTGACGCCTGGAACCGATTTCAGGGCGGTTTCCAGACGCCCTACGCAGGACGCGCAGGTCATGCCCTCGACCTCAAAGCGACGGGTTTCGGTGCGGGCGGGATAGCCGGATCGGGAAAGTGCGGCGATCACATCGGCGGAAATGGCTGTATCGGTGACGTCGGCTTCGACAGTTCCGGTCGCAAGGTTGGCGCGAGCGTCCGAGACACCAGAAACCGCCTTCAGGGCGGCCTCCACGCGGCGCACGCAGGACGCGCAGGTCATCCCGTCTATCTCGGTGCGAAAGGTCGTTGTCATTGTGGGGCTCCTGTGCCGAACCTTCCAGATAAGGTTTCCAGTCACTGGAAGGTCAAGGGCCGACAGTTATTCTTTCGCGCGCACGTCGAGTTTTCAAGAATCCGCCGATACGGGGACTGTAGCAGCCTCGCCTACCTGCGATCGAAGGTGATCCACTGCCCGACGCTGTACCATCTGTCTGTCAGGACTTCCGGTGCCGGTGGAAAGGGAGCGGCACGCCGGACGGCCGACAAGGCTGCGGCGTCAAGCGCCTCCGTGCCCGACGACGTCGCGACCGCCACGCGGTCAAGGCGGCCGTCGGGCAGAATGACCATGGCGACGCGCACGCGCCCTTCGGCCCTGGTGCCGCGCGGATAGGCTTGATGCCGCCCGATCCGCTTCTGGATCGCCGCGGCCCACTCCGACGTCAACGCTTGCCTTGTCGCTTCGGAGAGCCTGGCCGAAGGCGCGGTTCGTGTCGCCCCCGCTGTTCCATCACCGCCGACACCGGTTGCGATGTGCCGGGTCACGGCCGGCGCCGCGGCCCGTACAGGGGCGGGTCGCGGTTCGGGGCGATCAACCAGCCGTGGTGCGCTGTCCCTTGCTGGCGGAAGTATCGCTGTCCGCAGGTCAGGTTGCTCTGGCTCTATGTCGGGCAAAGGCGCCGGTGACGGCACTTGCACCGACGCATCGTCGACAGTTGGGGATGACGGCGGTGCCTGATCCGCCGAGACAGCGAGGCGTGAGGGCGCTTCGCTGGTGACCACCGGCGCGACGTCGGATGCGTCGGAAGTAGCGGGCATTTCAGGCAGGGCATTGCGACGCGGCGGGATTTCCCGAAGCGGAACCGCGGAGCGATTCATGTCCGTGGCAACGGCCGGGAAGGTCACGGACTCCGAGATCGCGGGCGAGCGGTCCCAGTCCCTGATCAAGGCAGTGAGCGAGGGTGACATCGCTTCGATACTGATCCGATCCGAACCGGCGTCGCCCGCGCCACCGCCTCCGTCCAGCGATGGACCCAACAACAGAGCTCCCGCATGAATTGCCGTCGCCACGACGAAAGCCGACGCAAGATCCAGTCTTCCGCTCACGAGTTCACCTCGTCGACAGCATTGAAGACCGGTCCGCCCGGCGTCTCGGTCCAATGCCCGCTGACTGCGAAGACTTCGCGCATCCGAGTATCGTTCAGGACTGCTCTCGGCGGGCCGTCCGCGACGATCCTGCCATGGTCGAGCAGAACAAGCCGACTACAGTAGCGCGAGGCGAGGCCGAGGTCGTGCAGCGAGACCATGACGCAGCGGCCTTCCCGAGCGAGTGCGGCGAAGACTTTCATGGCGGCGATCTGGTGCGACGGATCGAGGCCGGCAACGGGCTCATCCGCGAGGATGACGTTCGTGTCCTGTGCGAGCACGCGGGCTATCAGCGCACGCGCCTTCTCACCCCCGGACAGCTCGGTGGCGGTCCGGTGCTGAAGCGCACGCAAATCCATCCGGGCGATGGCGTCTGCGACGGCGACTCGGTCTGCGGTTGAAAGTTTGCGCCCTGCGGCCAGGTATGGCGTGCGTCCCAACGCCACGAGCGTCTCGACGCTCACGGGCCAGGCAATATCGCGGTCTTGCGGCAGCCACGCGGCAGCCCGCGCGCGCTCGCGCTCGGGCAGAATGGCGAGCGATGAGGTGCCATCGAACGGCAACAGTCCCAAGGCAGCCCGCATCAGAGTTGTCTTGCCGGCCCCGTTCGGGCCGATCAGTCCGACGAGCTCACCGGGCTGGAGCGACATGCTGACATCTTCGACCACTTTGCGCCTGCCGCGCCAGACGGTTAATCCATTGAGGTGAAGACCGGTCACAGCCCGGCCCTCCGCGTGCGGTAGACGAGGTGCAGAAACACTGGCGCGCCGACCAGCGCGGTCAGAACGCCAAGTTTCAGGTCTCGGTCCGGCAGGATTATCTCGACCGCCGTGTCGGCCAGGAGGACCATCGCCGCGCCGCCAAGGGCCGAGGCGGGAAGCAGGCGTCCGGGGGATCCGCCGGTGAAGGATCGCAGCACATGCGGGACCACAAGTCCGACGAACCCCACGGCTCCGGTGACCGCGGTCGCGGAACCGATGGCGGCGGCGGTCCCGATGACCACCAGCGCCCGAAGCCGGCTCATCCGTATTCCAAGGGCCGAGGCAGCGTCCTCGCCCAGCGTCAGGGCATCGAGGCCGCGCGCCGACAGGACAAGCGCGCACCAGCCGGCCGCCATCAGGGGCAAGGCAAGCAACACGTGCGTCCACGACCTGTCGGCGAGCGATCCCATCATCCAGAAGACGATCTCGCTGGCAGCAAAGGGATTGGGCGAAAAATTCAGGACCAGTGTGGTAAGCGCGCCGCCAAGCGCGCTGATCGCGATGCCGGCCAGGATCAGCGTCAACGAGGAGCCGCGCGGTCCTGCCAGAAGGACCAGAAGCCCGACAGCCAACCCTGCGCCTGCCAGGGCCGCCAGTGGCAGGGCGAGCGCGAAGGCGGCGGCAATGCCGGTCTGAAGCGCTATGACCGCACCAAGTGCTGCGAATGCCGAGACCCCGATAAGACCCGGTTCCGCGAGTGGGTTTCTCAGAAGGCCCTGCATCGCAGCCCCGGTCAGGCCAAGGCTGGCGCCGACCATCGCACCGAGCACGGCACGAGGCAGTCGGATCTCGCGCATGATCGCGGTTTCGGGACCTCCGCTGTCCCGGAACAAGGCAATCAACGCCTCGTCCGGCGCTATCGCTGCGGGGCCGGTGACCAGCGAAGCCGCAAAGCCAAGCAGGCAAAGGCCGAACAGGACAGGATAAAGTGCCGCAGAACCGGTCTGCGCCATACCTTCATACCTGGTCTCAGCCACCGCCATGCCGGGTGCCCCATCCGTCTGCTACGCATGTCCGGAAACCGAGAGATTCCGGACGGTGAATTCCCTGTCACCACGCCGGAGGGTCCGTAGCCCGTACGCGCGCCCCGCGCCCCGGACTGGGTGATCGCTGCGGCAGGTCTCCTGACTTGCGGGTCATCGCTTGGCCGGCCTTCCCGGGGACCGTTCCCCAGTGGCGTTGTCGACCTTGCTCGCCGCCTACAGTTGCGGGGGCAGTCGCGGCTTCGGGCATCGTCCCTGACCGCGTTCCCTTTTACTCCACCCGTTGCCGGGCAGAACCGAAGCGACCTTCAAAAAGCGCCGGTTTCCCGTGCGAGTCAAGCACCCGACCGGCATGTGGTGGACCACAAGCGTCGCGGGAAGCAAGAAACACGGTCAATCACCTTGACTTTTTGCGAATGATTATCATTTTAAAATGAAGTTGCGAATAATTCTCAATTCGAGGGAACCTGGATGACTCCGACCCGAAGGCATTTCTTGCTTGCAAGTGGCGCAGCGGGGCTGACCGCAATGGTCCAGCCCACAAGTCTGCTGGCCGCAGAAGCGCCGCTGAGCATAGTGGCAACGACAGGCATGATCGCAGATACCGCCCGTGCCGTTGCTGGCGATCTTGCCGAGGTCAAGGCGTTGATGGGTCCGGGCGTCGATCCCCATGCTTATCGGCAGACACGCACGGACATCCTCGCAATGAGCCGCGCGGACCTGATCCTTTGGAACGGACTTTATCTTGAAGCGCAGTTGGAGAGTGTCATCGGTGACCTTTCCGCACGGGTTCCGGTCCGGGCCGTCGGTGAGGCGGTTCCGGGCGACCTACTGCTGTCGCACGACACCTATGCCGAGCGGTTCGACCCTCATGTGTGGATGGATCCTACGCTTTGGCGGAACGTCGTATTGGGTATCCGGGACGCGCTCTCTGAAGTCTCACCTGAAAATTCGGCAGCTTTCGCCGCCAATGCCGATGCCTATCTGTCTGAGCTCGACGCACTGGCGGTATACGCCAAGGGAGTGCTCGCCAGCGTACCCGAACACCGCAGGGTGCTTGTGACAGCGCACGACGCCTTCAACTATTTCGGACGCGCCTACGGGTTCGAGGTGATCGGAGTCCAGGGAATCTCGACAGAGAGCGAAGCCGGACTGAACCGGGTCACGGAGCTTGTGAACCTGCTGGTCGACCGCGAGATCGGAGCCGTGTTCGTCGAAAGCTCTGTTTCGGACCGTTCTGTCCGTGCGCTGATCGAAGGAGCGGCATCGAGAGGGCAGGACGTCGGAATCGGTGGCCAGCTTTTCTCGGATGCGATGGGTCAGCCTGGCACCTATGAGGGCACGTACATCGGCATGATCGACCACAACGTGACCACCATCGCGTCGGCCCTGGGTGGAGTCGCGCCCGAGCGAGGGATCTCGGGCCGCCTCAGTGCGGGCATCTGACATGGTCGCGCAAGTTCAGCAAACCGGACCCGAGTTCCAGGCCGCCGAGGCCGCCGAGATCCGTCAGAGCCCGCTGGCCATCCGCGGGATGACTGTGTCCTACGATCAGAAACCTGCAGTCTACTCGGTGGATGCCACGATCCGCCCCGCCCGGATGACCGCGATCGTCGGTCCCAACGGAGCCGGAAAATCAACGCTACTGAAAGCGGCGCTTGGGCTTGTCCGGCCGCTGTCGGGCGTTTCGACGGTCTACGGCGCCCCTGTCGCGTCCATGCGCCAACGCATCGCATATGTTCCGCAGCGCGCCAGCGTCGACTGGGATTTCCCGACACGGGTTTGCGATGTCGTGGCGATGGGCCTGTTCCGAAAGGTGGGTTTGTTGGGACGATTTCGCGGCGAACATCGCGAGCGGGTTGCCGAATGCCTTGCCCGCGTCGGAATGGCGGATTTCGCGTATCGCCAGATTGGACAATTGTCCGGCGGACAGCAGCAAAGGGTGTTTCTGGCCCGTGCCCTTGCGCAGGATGCCGACCTCTATCTTCTCGATGAGCCTTTCGCGGGGGTCGACGCCGCGACCGAGCGGGCGATCATAGATGTTCTGAAGAGCTTGCGCGCCGAGGGCCGAACGGTCGTCGCCGTCCATCACGATCTGTCGACTGTTCGGGAATACTTCGACGATGTTCTGATGCTCAACGTCCGCAAGATCTCGGAAGGCCCGGTTGCTGAGGCGTTCACCACCAAGGCGCTGGAGGCCGCGTATGGCGGGCGCCTGGCAACCGCGCAGATCGACCGGCTGGCCGAGGCGGGTTAGCCCTATGTTGATCGACGCGCTGACATTCCAGCTTGGCTACAACGCAACGCTGGTGACGCTTGGGTCGAGCATGCTTGGTGGCGCGGCGGGCGTGACGGGGACGTTTCTCTACCTTCGCAAGCGCGCGCTGGTCAGCGACGCGATTGCCCATGCGACCCTGCCCGGTGTCGGCCTTGCCTTCATCGCGATGTCGCTTCTGGGGTTCGATGGCCGATGGCTGCCGGGGCTTCTGGCTGGATCGGCACTTTCCGCACTTCTGGGACTGGTAACCGTGCAGTGGCTGGTCGGGCGCACGCGGCTGTCGGAAGATGCCGCGATCGGGGCGGTGCTTTCGGTGTTCTTCGGGTTCGGTATCGTGATCCTGACGGTGATCCAGACGATGCCCACGGGCGGTCAGGCGGGGTTGGAGAGTTTCCTTCTGGGCTCGACCGCGGGAATGCTGTTCTCGGATGCCATGCTGATCGCAGCTGGAGGCGCGCTGGTGATGGCGCTTGTTCTGCTTTTGCGGCGCCCGATGACGATGGTTGCCTTCGACGCCGAGTTCGCGGCCGCGAATGGCGTTCGGCTGGACCGGATCGACCTGGCGATGATGGGGCTGGTGATGGGCGTGACGGTCATCGGACTGAAGGTCGTGGGGCTGATTCTGATCGTCGCGCTTCTGATCATTCCACCGGTGACAGCACGGTTCTGGACAGAGAGGTCCGACCGCGTGGTGCTGGGCGCTGGGATCATTGGCGCCGTCGCTGGCTGGGTCGGCGCATCTATCTCGGCGACGGCACCGGCCTTGCCCACCGGACCGATCATCGTGCTTGTGGCCTTTGCCATGTTCGCGGCGTCGTTTGCGCTTGCGCCTTCGAGGGGCCTTCTGGCCGCGGCCATCAGATACCGCCGGTTCCAGGCCGGGGTTCATATCCGTCAGGGTCTGCTCGCGCTGGCGCAGGGTCAATTCATCTACGAGCCGCTGACGCTGCGCCTTCTGAAACGAGAGGGCCTCGCCCGGGCCGACGGAGTCATCACCGAGGCCGGAGCCGCGCGCGCGTCGCGGGCGCTTCGCGACGAACGAAGATGGGAGATCGCGCGAGCCACGCCCGAATTCGAACTGGCGGCCGCACGTTTCGACGGATTGATCCAGCTTGAAGATGTGCTGACGCCAGACCAGATTGAAGGCATCGACAGGCGGATCGGCGCGCCGCGCGAGGTGACGTCTTGAACGGTGCCGAATTTGTTACGTTGAGCCTGACACCCCTGGTCATCGGCTGCCTTGCCGCCATCGCCTGCGCGCTTCCGGGCAATTTCCTGGTGTTGCGGCGGCAGGCGCTGATCGGAGACGCGATCAGCCACGTCGTTCTGCCGGGAATCGTCGTGGCATTCCTGATCACCGGAACCATAGCCACAGGGCCGATGATGGTGGGCTCGGCTGCCGCCGCGATGCTGGCGGTCGCCATGATCGAGGGGATCCGCCGGTTCGGACGGATCGAGCCGGGCGCGGCGATGGGCGTAACCTTCACGACGCTGTTCGCGGCCGGTGTCCTGCTTCTGGAGCAATCGGACACCTCGGGAGTCCATCTGGACGTCGAACACGCGCTCTACGGGAACCTCGAAAGCCTGATCTGGCTGCACGCCAGCGGTTGGGGCAGTCTTCTCGACCCGTCCGCACTGGCCGAGCTTCCCCCCGCATTCTTTCGTATTCTTGCGGTTACGCTGGCTATCGCTGCGTTCCTTGCGGTGTTCTGGCGGCCGCTCGCGATCTCGACATTCGACGAAGGCTTCGCTGCGTCGCTCGGCCTTCCGGTTCGCGCCATCGGGCTTGGGCTGGTGGTCGTCTCGGCCGCCGCCGCCGTTGCCGCATTCGATGCGGTCGGCTCGATCATTGTTATTGCGATGTTCATCTGTCCGCCCGCGACGGCACGACTTTTGACAAACCGACTTGGTGCACAGGTAGCGTGGTCGGTCGTATTTGCGCTGTTGTCGGCTGTACTGGGGTTTGTGTTGGCAGGTTACGGTCCGCTTTGGCTGGGAGCCGACGATGCGGTCAGTGCGGCGGGCATGATTGCGACCGTTTCGGGCATTCTGCTGGGCCTTGTCGCGGTGTCCCGGCAACGGCGGCGCTGACTGCGCACGACTGCCGGACGGGACACGCCTGCCGGTCAGACCGCCTTCTGATTTTCGGTTTCCTTTTCAAAGGGACCCAGCGTTTCTATTCCCGCTTCGTCGGCAAAGGGCGCCTCCGGATCGGCGGCGTCTGCGTCTTCTGTGCCGTCTCGGAAAGCGCCTCGTCCGTCGTCAAGATGGGCGACAAGCGCGGTTTCAAGCTGGGCATTCAGCTCCTTTGCGCGCTGGATGTAGGCCGAGTTCTCGCTGATCGGGATGTCGGGCCGCCAGAGATCCGCAAGCTCGCGCAGTGACTCGCGATCCTTGCGAAAGAAGAAGTGCTCGATCTTGCCCGCTTCGATGTCCGTCAATCCCATGTTCTCGAGCGCATATCGGCCTGCGCGAAGCGAACTGTCGAACATCTCGCGCACGATGTTGTTGGCACCTGCCCGGTAAAGCTCGAATACATGAACGCGGTCATGAGCGCGGGCGATGATGCGCAAATCGGGGCGTTGCTGACGTGCATAGCGTACCAGGGCATTGGCCGCCTTGCGGTCGTCCAGCGCCACGACGAGGACACGTGCGTTGTCGAGCCCTGCAGCGTGCAACAGTTCCGGCCGCGTTGGATCGCCGAAGAAGCCCTTGATGCCGAACCGGCGCAATGTCTCGATGGCTTCGAGATTGTTGTCGAGCACCACGGCGCGGAATCCGGCCAGCATCAGGAGCCGGTTGACGACCTGACCAAACCTGCCGATTCCGGCAATGATGACGGCTTGCTGTTCGTCGATGTGGTCCGCATCGCGCGCCTCGGAGCTATCGCCAGCCATACGGTGTTGGAGGCGTTCGTAGATGATGAAGAAGAGCGGGGTCAAAAGCATCGAAAGCGCGACGATCAGCAAGGCCCGCTCGGTCAGGCTCGGGGTCAGGACGCCTTGCTGTGCGGCAAAGGACAGAAGGACGAAGCCGAACTCGCCGGCCTGGGCGAGGCCAAGCGTAAAGAGCCACTTGTTGCGCCCCCTTATCCGGAAGACCGTCGCAAGAAGGTACAGGATCAGTCCCTTGACCAGCATCAGAAGCAGGGCCATCGCCACGACATTGAGCGGGTCGCGGAACAGGACGGCGAAGTTGATGCTGGCGCCCACGGTGATGAAGAAAAGTCCCAGCAAAAGCCCCTTGAAGGGCTCGATGTCGCTTTCAAGCTGATGGCGGAACTCGGAGTTGGCCAGTACGACACCTGCAAGGAACGTGCCGAGTGCAGGTGACAGCCCAACCATGTTCATCAGGAAGGCGATGCCGAACACGATCAGAAGCGCGAAGGCAGTGTAGAGTTCGCGCAAGCGTGCGAGGTGAACGAACCTGAACAGGGGTCGCGTCGCGAAGATACCGAAAAGGATTATGACCACGACTGCGCCAAGGGTGACCAGCGTCACGCCCCAGGCGGGCAGGTTCTCGATGAAGGTCTTTGCAAGATCGGCGCCGTGGGCGGCTTCGGTCGAGTGTGTATCGACACCTGGCCGCTGGATCGATCCGTCGGCCCCGAATGTCATGGCACCCGGGATCGCCAGAAGCGGCAGGATCAACAGCATCGGAATGACAGCGATGTCCTGAGTCAGAAGAACCGAAAAGGACGACCTTCCACCATTGGTCTGCATCAGGTTCTTTTCGCTCAGCGTCTGCAGCACGATTGCAGTCGATGACAACGCGAAGATCATTCCCAGCGCGAGCGATGTCTGCCAGGCGTACTGAAATCCATAAAGGCAGATCGCCGTTACAAGACCGGTCGTCAGAACCACTTGAAGCCCGCCGAGGCCCAGAAGCTTGTCCCGCATGTCCCAAAGCTGGCGCGGCGACAGTTCAAGACCGATCAGGAACAGCATCAGCACGACGCCGAATTCAGCGAAATGCTGCAATTCCTCGGTATCGGTCAGGAGTCCCAGGAATGGGCCGATGACTATCCCCGCGATCAGGTATCCAAGGACCGAGCCCATTCCAAGGCGCACGGCAATGGGCACCGCGACGACGGCGGCAATCAGGTAGACAAGGGCGTCGAACAGAAATCCTTCCATCAATCCTCGCGTCAGATCGGCAGGGGCGCATCCGCCTTGAACTGGTCCATGACGATTTGGCTTTGCACGCGGGCGACGGCCGGATGAGGCAGCAAGACTTGATGAATCAAGACGTTAAGTCCGCCCAGGTCGTCGCAGTAGACGCGTAAAAGATAATCGGCGTCACCGGTCAATGTCCATGCACTAGTCACCTCGGGCCGCGTTTCCAGAATGCGGGTGAAAGTCTTGACCTGATCCGGGGCATGAGTGGCCATCTGGACCGAGATAAAAGCTTGGACACGTAGACCAAGGCGCTCCGGCACCAGTCTGGCCCGGTATCCTTCGATGTATCCTTCCGACTCAAGCCGCTGGCGCCGACGTCCGATCTGGCTGGGTGACAGGTTCAATCGCCGTCCCAAAGCTTCCGATGTCTGTGTGGCGTCTTGCTGGAGTGCTGTCAGCAGGCGCGAGTCGGTTTCATCGAGATCGGACATGCGTGAAATATGCATATAATCAGACAAAAACGCAATTGCTTCGCGTAAATTTTCTAAAAACCAGCCAAGTCTGCGCAGAACGCGCGGTATCGTTGCCCTATGATTGTGTCCGACAGATGAAACAGGAGACGAATATGGGTCCCTTTCCGCACAATGCTCCGAAAGCCAGCATCACCGATGCGAATCCCGCGGGTACCGACGGGTTCGAGTTCGTCGAGTTTTCACATCCTGAGCCGGAAGTCCTGCGAACGCTCTTCACGACGATGGGCTACACGCTGACAGCCCGGCACAAGTCGAAGAACGTCGAGCTTTGGCAGCAGGGTGACATCACCTACGTGCTGAATGACGAGCCGGGTAGCCATGCCAAGGCCTTTGTCGAGGAACACGGTCCGTGCGCGCCTTCGATGGCCTGGCGGGTCGTCGATGCCCAGAAGGCGCTTGCTCACGCTGTTTCGAAAGGGGCGCAGGAATTCACCGGTCCCGGCAAGACAATGGACGTGCCTGCCATCATAGGGATTGGGGGCAGCCTGATCTACTTCATCGACCAGTATTATGAAACCTCGCCCTACAACGCGGAATTCGAGTGGCTGGGTTCTGCGCACCCCGAAGGCGTCGGCTTCTACTATCTCGATCACCTGACCCACAACGTCCACAAAGGCAACATGGACACATGGTTCCGGTTCTATGGCGATGTCTTCAATTTCAAGGAAATCCGGTTCTTCGACATCGAAGGGAAGTTCACCGGGCTTCTCAGCCGGGCACTTACCTCACCCTGCGGCCGGATCCGTATTCCGATCAACGAGGACAGGGGCGAGAAAGGGCAAATCGTCGAGTACCTGAAGCGGTACAACGGCGAGGGCATCCAGCATATCGCAGTCGGCGCCCGTGACATCTACGAAGCCACGGATGAAATCGCCCGTCGCGGACTGAAGTTCATGCCGAAGCCGCCTGCCGCCTACTATGAGTTGTCCAAGGAACGTGTCGTGGGGCACGAAGAACCGATCGACCGCATGATGACTCATGGCATCCTGATTGATGGCGAGGGCGTGGTTGACGGCGGCGAGACGCGGATCCTGCTGCAGATCTTCTCGAAGACCGTCGTAGGTCCGATCTTTTTCGAGTTCATCCAGCGCAAGGGTGACGACGGGTTCGGCGAAGGCAACTTCAAGGCGCTTTTCGAGTCCATAGAAGCCGACCAGATTGCCCGGGGCGTGCTGGCGGCGGAATGACCTGAACATTCCGCCTTGGCTGGCGGGCGCCGGATTCGGAAGGGTGGCGCGCCGAGGCGATCGTGCTGCTTTTGTCTAGCCCTTGGGCAGGGCCAGCGAGAAGTTCCGGCTACCCTTGCGATAGACCAGTTCGCTGTCGCTGATCTGCGCGACCGTCCCGCCATCGACACGGTCGCCGACCTTCACCTTCACATAGCGGCCATTCGAAAGACGAATCAGGGCGCGGCGGTCTGATGGCACGCCGTAGACACCGACAAGATTGATCTTGTTGAGCGGGATTGCGTTTTCGATCGTGGCCTGCCGCGAGACGGACGCGGTGGATGGTATCGCCAGGCGGGGCGTGTCTTGCGGGCGCGGCTCGGGTTCGGCGTCCTCTGCCAGGGCGGCTTCGATGGCGCTGCTTGTGTCGGGAGTCTCGAATTCGAGGCTGGCAGTGATCTGTTCGGAGCGTGCCTGAACGACGGCAGCGGCGACAACGGCATCGAAGTCGCTTGGGCGTCCACGTGGCGGCGCCGAGGATGCGACGGCAAGCTCGCTGGCTTCGGCAATCGGTTCGCTCTCGCGTGCCACGACCTGCGCGGAGTCGGGTCGGCGCGGCGGTGTCTTGGCGGCAAGCTCGGCGCGGGTCATTCCGCCGAATTGCTGCCGTTCAATCGCGGCCGTGAAACCGCCTGGTCTCGCACGCGGAGCGCGATCAGGAAGGGCGGCGGCGAGCGCGGTCGGACGCAACGCCACGTCCGCGCTTTCCGCGGGTGATGGCAGTTCTTCGCCCTCAACTGCTTCCGACCGGGTAACAAGCGCGTTCTCCGGCGCCTGCGGGGCATCCGCCTCGGATTGCGGAAGAGTTGCAGTCGGGTCAACGGACGCGACCTGTTCCGGCGCGCCTGCTGCCGCCGGTGGCGCTTCGGGTACAGGAACTTGATCCGCCGCGACCGCCCGAGGCAGGGCGATGGCATCAAATGCAAGGTCGCGGCGTTCTATGGAAGCGATGTAGATGTCGTCCGTGGTTTCGGTCGCGTCTTCCGAACCGTCCAGACCCTGCACGGGCGCTTCGGTCGGCAGGCCCACCAGAGATGCCGGGCGCGGCTCGAGCAGAGCCGCAGAATTGGGAAGCCCGCCTTCCTGAACGGCAGACGGAAGGTCGACTGGGCCCGTCCGGTTGACGCCCGCGGATATGGCTACCGGACTTTCAGGCGCGGCGTCCGGTGCGGGCGTTTCGGCCAACGACGAAAACTCCGTCGAGACCGTGGGCTGCGGAGCGTCAGGTAAGGACGGCGCGGCTACAATTGACTGCTCCGGCGCGCCAGACTCGCTGTTCAGGCCGGTTTCGGCGGCGGTCGGCGGCTCGACTGTCGAACGTCCCGGTGCAAGTGGCAGAATGGCCCAGACGATGGCTGCAATGCCGACCGTCAGGATCGCCGCAACCACGAAGATCGCAAGGGTGCGCTGAGAGTTTGTGGCTGGTGCCCGAACACGGATCGAGGGCCCCGAAGGCGTCAGCGACGCGGCAACACCGCCTGACAGAGTGCCTGCGGCGATATCCGTCCTGACCCTGGGTGCGGCAAGCGGTTGAACCAGCGGTTTGCCGGGATTGAGCGGCGGCAAGGGGTTGGCTTTTACCTGCACGACCGGAGTTGCGTCGTCCACCTGAAGGACCGGCACCGCCGAAGCTGGCTCATGTGCGACTGGCGGAGGCACGGAAACCTTGCGCGGGTCTCGCACGGACGTGAAGGACACGGGGACGTCCAGCGTCTCCACTTCGAAGGAGCCTTCGGACGTCATGTCCAATCCGGTCGACCGGGTCTCGAAATCCGGTCCGTCGCCAAAAGATGGCAGCCTCGGAAAATCGTCCGGACCGGCCAGGGACGAGAAACCGGTAACCACAAGGCCGCGGGTTTCTGCGAAAGCGGCGGCCTCGTCGAGAGTTTCCCGGGCGATGGCGGCGACACGCGCAATCTCGCGATCCTCGAGAACCCAGTCGATAACCAGGTCCCCAAGCGAGTAGGGCGTACGCCCTTCCATCGCCGCAAAGATCTCAGCCTCGGCCTCGTCGCTGCCGCTGACCTTGACGTCCGTGTACAGAATCTGGTCACGCGGCAGGAACAGGTCGACCGCGTTCGTTCCCTCGATCCGTTCGATCATCGCAACAAGGCGATCTTCGATATCCGGACCGTCAATATTCTCGCGCGCGACTTCCTGCCAACGCCCGCCCTCGCGGCGCATCAGCCGAATGGCAGACATATCAAGATCGAAACCCCAACGCGCATTCATGGGCGAGAGATAGCACGGTCCTATGGGGCCGTCACGCGAAGAGGTGCCGAAAATTGTGCTCCGCGGGAAATTGCCGGTGTGCAAATCCGGCTGCCCCTTTTCCGTCGCCGGCGTTATGCTTGGATGCATGTATCGAAAGGAGCTTCAGATGCGGATTCGCACAGTTCTCACGGCCTCTCTCACGGCCTGGTTTCTGGCGTTGATGCCGGTTTCCGGTGTGGCGGCAGAGGCCATCCGCCAGATTCTTGTCGACGGTGAAGGGCAGGTTTCGGCGGTGCCCGACATGGCGGTGGTGCACTTTGGCGTGTCACGAGAAGCGCCCGAGGCCGCAGCGGCGATGCGGTTGGCATCCGAGGCGATGACGGCTGTTCTGGCCAGCATCTCGGAGGCAGGGATCGCTGCGGAAGATGTGCAGACCACGAGGGTCGGACTGGATCCCCAATGGAGCTATTCCCAGGATGGGACCCCGCCGCGTCTGACTGGTTACGTGGCGTCGAACGACCTCAGCGTCGCCGTCCGCGACCTTGGTGGCCTCGGGGAACTTCTGGACACGGTCGTCGCAGAGGGTGCGAACACGATGAACGGACTTGCGTTCTCGGTCGCCGATCCGTCGGATCTCGAAGACGCGGCGCGTTCGGCCGCGGTCAAGGACGCGACCCGCAAGGCCGGAACCCTGGCCGGAGCGGCAGGAGTTACGCTTGGGAATATCCTGTCAATTTCCGAGACGGTCGGTGGCGCAGTTCCAATGCCGCGGTTCGAGGCCGCGATGGCCGACCGCGCCGCGGTACCGGTCGCGGCGGGTCAGGTCGAAATCACGGTCACTGTCACGGCGATCTTCGCAATCGCGGACTAGATCAAGGTCAGTGCGCCATGAGGACAGGCAGCTTGGTTTCGGCCAGCATGTTGCGCGTGGCGCCGCCTAGGATTTCCTCGAGGAAGCGAGAGTGGCCATATGCGCCCATGACCAACATGTCGGCATTCTGATCCGTCATGTGACGGGAGAGGACGTCCGAAATGCGGGGCAGGGTCCGCGCGAGGATAAAGATTTCCGGCTTCACGCCGTGGCGCGAAAGCATTTCAGCCAGAAGTCCGCCGGGGTCTGACCTGTCAGGATCGTGGTGCGGCGGATCGATGATCACGATGTCGACGGCGTCGGCTTCCTTCAGGAAAGGAATAGACGCGCGTATGGCCTGCATCGCCTCATCGCTCTGGTTCCATGCAATGACGATGCGCTCGGGCTTGCGGAAGACGGACTGTCCGGTCGGCAGAACCATGACCGGTACGCGCGTCGAGAAGATCGATGATTCCAGAATGGCCACGTCTTCATAAGTCCGTCCTTCGCCGTACGGCTTGGGAAGGATGATGAGGTCCGAAAGACCGGCACGGCGGGCCACGATCTGCGCGATACCGCCGACCTGGGCGACGGCGCTGGTGACTTCGTAGCTGATACCTGAATTGCGAAGTATGGCCTTGGCTGCCTCATCGGCGGCGGCTGCTTCTTCCAGCGCTTCTTCCATGGCATTGCGGAAGGCAATCGCGGATGCGCCGGCATAGAAAGCGCCGGGCTGAATGCGGTCAGTACCCAGTGCCAGAACGTTCAGATGTCCGTCCGCGCTTGCGGTAAACGCGACCGCGGCCTCGAGATGAGCTGTGTCTTGCTCCTTCGAGCGAAAGACTGTGGCGATTGTCTTGTAGAACATGTCTCTGCCTCCCTAGGGGTGTGGCGATCCTTTCCCAAAGAACTCCCGCAGTCTTTGCGCGAAGTCAAATTCGGGCATTCGGGCTGTTGATATGGATCAAGGCAGGGTCAATGCGCCCCCGGCAGAAGGACCCTGACTGCCGGAGACAGCGAACGCTCCGGCGATGGTGAGGGACCGAAAACATGTCCGACTATTTGAAACTCGTGATTCTTGGGGCCATTGCCCTGTTTGCGGCACTTGCCGCGAGCTGGGCACGTGATCTGGCCTATCAGATACACGCAATTCTTATTCTACTCGTTTCCGGGGGCATGTTCCTTTGGGTCCTGCGGCGCATAGACGAGGCAAAACCTGTCGCGGACCAGACGCAATACATGGACGACGTTGTCCGTGCGGGCGTCATCGCCACGGCACTCTGGGGTGTCGTCGGGTTTCTGGTCGGCGTCGTCATCGCCTTTCAGCTGGCGTTTCCGGTCCTGAACCTGGAATGGGCCCAACCCTATGCGAACTTCGGACGGCTTCGCCCGCTGCACACCAGCGCGGTGATATTTGCCTTTGGCGGCAACGCCCTGATCTGTACGTCCTTCTACGTAGTGCAGCGCACATCCGCTGCCCGGCTCTGGGGGGGCAACCTGGGATGGTTTGTCTTCTGGGGGTACCAGTTGTTCATCGTGCTCGCGGCGACCGGCTACCTGTTGGGCGCCACCCAGTCGAAGGAATACGCCGAGCCCGAGTGGTACGTCGACCTTTGGCTGACGATCGTGTGGGTGGCCTATCTCGCCGTGTTTCTCGGCACGATCATCAAGCGGAAAGAGCCGCACATTTACGTCGCGAACTGGTTCTACCTGTCGTTCATCGTGACCGTCGCGATGCTGCACGTCGTCAACAACCTGAGCATCCCGGTCTCGATTTGGGGCTCGCGCAGCGTGCAGGTATTCGCCGGCGTTCAGGATGCGATGACCCAATGGTGGTACGGACACAACG